>CAXUOL010000380.1:0-221 GCA_964252435.1 uncultured Nostoc sp. | reverse complement strand
TTTCTCGTGTTTTAGGTTATGTGTATAATATTTTCCCTTATTTTGATCTACTTTGACCTTCTGAGGCTCAACTTTGACCTTTTGAGGCTCGACGTTGACCTTCTGAGGCTCAAAAATGCCCTGGCGACTAGAAGTCGCGGCTACACAGACAAAATCCGCCTGCGCGGGTTTCAAAAATCTTTGGATTCAAAACGCAAAAAGGGCATAACAATGTTATGCCC
>CAXUOL010000379.1:0-6727 GCA_964252435.1 uncultured Nostoc sp. | reverse complement strand
AACTTCAAAACCTTTAGCATCGACCCAAATAACCCAAACAACCCTCAAGCTCAAGTAGAAATTGCTGATACAACTTTGCAGCAAGGGCAGGGGATGCATGGTAGCTTTGGCCGAGGTGATACCTTCAATAACATGGAGGCTATTGGCCCTGACTTTAAACAAGGCTATGTGGACTATGCGCCCGTCAGTAATGCTGATGTAACGCCTACACTTGCTCGTATTCTGGGGTTAAACATTCCCAGTAATGGCGATTTGAAAGGTCGTGCCATTACAGAAGCACTGGTGGGAAGCCCGAATGTAGTTTCCTCGACGAAAGAAGTCTTGACTTCGGAAAAAACTACTAATGGTCAAGCAACAATTCTGGATTCTCAGAGTGTAGGTAATACTCATTACTTTACAGCCGCAGGATTTGATGGTCGCACTGTTGGACTAACAACATTAGACCTTCAATTTGGCTCTACCAATAGTGATGATGTCACCCTTAAGCCAAATCAAACCTTATTTACAGGTAACGGAGCAGACTTTGTAAACGGTACTAAAGGTAACACAATCCAGACTGGAAACGGTGATGACACGGTGGTAGTCGGTAGTGACTCCTCCGTGTCCACAGGAGAGGGTAACGATCAAATCTTGATTGGTGCAAACAGCCCTGCTAGCAACACTAGTGCCGATGGTGGTAATGGTGATGACCAAGTTACTATAGTTGAAGCCAATGGTAGGAATAATTTATTTGGAGGCGCGGGTGCTGATAATTTGACAGTAATTGAAGGTTCGCGTCAATTATTATTCGGTGGTTCAGGTAACGACACCCTTACCAGTAACGGTAGCAATAACCGTCTCTACGGTGGTTCTGGAAATGACAAACTCTTCTCTAGTGTGAATGATTCGCTCTTTGGTGGCGATGGTGATGACGTGCTATTTGCTGGTCAAGATGGCGGTAATCGCCTAACTGGTGGTGCTGGTGCTGACCAGTTCTGGATTGCTAACGCCAGTCTGCCAACTAGCAAGAACATTGTGACTGATTTTGCGATCGGTATTGATAAAATCGGGCTGGGCGGGATTGGCGTCACTCAGTTTAGTGCCCTAATCCTATTGCAACAGGGTGCTGACACTATCATAAAAACCGGAAATACAGAGTTGGCTTCATTACTACAAATTACCTCAACTAGCCTGAGTGCAAATGACTTCGTTTTCTCTGCTAGTGTTGTGGCTTAGTCTATTCGGCTAGCGCAGCGTGACAGAAATAACTATCAGTTGAAACAACGGTTTTCAATTACGTAGACTACAGCAAATAGTTCGTTATTGTGGGGTGAGCATTAAAATGCTCACCCTATTCTCGTTTCGCTGAAGTTCAACCTACCTCGAAGAAGTTACATTACTTATTAATTGCTAAAATCGCTGTATTCCTTGTTCTTCAAGGTATTAATTATTCTTGTTTTCTCAAAATCAGCCTACGTACAGTTAATATTCCCATTGCAAATATCTCTAAAATTTTAATTTTCAATGAAGATATATTGGAAATAATTACGATTTGGAGGAAATAGGTCAGAATGAGAGAACTAAATCTTAGAGTCAGTGCCATTTCACACAAATATTGTAAAATGGCGGCAAAATTTGTTGTGAAATTAATCTTTTAATATAATTTCAAAGCTCACAATGTAACCATCAAATATAAATAAAGATACTAATAACAAACATATCTAAGTGCTGTTTTGTTTTTAATTTCATCTGTTTATCTAAATACGGAAGCTAACAATATCATTTTAAATGTAAATATATTTAATTCTTTGTTACTCATTAATACCGCAACAAGATCATACTCTAATTATATGGTTCACTGGTTTATCCGAAAATCTAAATTATTAACATATCAAAATATTTTTCATATTGTTTGGGAACAAACTTTAATGTTTTTCAGTCAGTGATATTCTGGTTTTGTCTATTTTAATAGTAACATTAACTGCATCCATCGCTAACCCATAAATTTGTTAAGTTAAGATGGAGCACTACTTAACAACCAAGCTTTTTGTAAAAAAAAATATTTTTGCTTCAATTTAAATATGAAAGTAATAACTAATTCATTATTTAAAAATAAAAATGAATTACTGATAACTAAGAGTCAAACTTCATTATCAGAAAATAACTTAGAACAACAAAATAATTTAACATTACCTATTTTGAAAGAATCCCAAAAACACTTACTAATCGAGTGGAATCATACTCAAACTGATTATCCTCAGCAAGCGTGTATTCATCAGTTGTTTGAAGCACAAGTAGAGAAAACACCTGATGCTGTAGCACTAATTTTTAATAATCAGCATCTCACCTATAGAGATTTGAATAGTCGTGCTAATCAACTAGCAAAACATCTACAATCACTAGGGGTAGGCGCAGAAACTCTTGTAGGAATCTGCATAGAGCGCTCCTTAGAAATGGTTGTAGCACTCTTAGCTATCCTTAAAGCAGGTGGAGCTTATGTACCATTAGATCCAGGGTATCCACAAGAACGTTTAGCTTTCATGCTGTCAGATACTCAGGTATCTGTACTATTAACTCAAAAAGAACTAGTTGCCAAATTACCTGTTCACACAGCATTTGTAATTTGCCTAGACGCAGATTGGAATACAATTGCTCTAAATAAAAAAGATAATCTAAGCACTAGTATTACTGCTGATAACTTGGCTTATGTCATGTATACATCAGGTTCTACAGGTACACCCAAAGGTGTTAGCGTTATCCATCGCGGTGTAGTTAGGTTAGTCAAAGAAACTAATTATGCTCACCTCACGGCTGAAGAAGTAATTCTGCAACTTGCTCCTATTTCCTTCGACGCTTCAACTTTTGAAATTTGGGGTTGTTTACTTAACGGCGGGCAACTAGTAATCTATCCTCCTAATACACCATCTTTAGAAGAATTAGGGCAGATTATTCAGCAATACCAAGTTACTACTCTTTGGCTGACAGCCGGTTTATTCCACTTGATAGTAGATGAAAAAATTGATGCTTTAAAATCCTTGCGTCAACTTTTAGCAGGTGGTGATGTCTTATCTGTTCCCCATGTGCAGAAGTTTCTCCAAACAGTAGAGAACTGTCAGCTAATTAATGGTTATGGACCAACTGAGAATACAACTTTTACCTGCTGCCATTCTATAACAGCCCCACTGCAACCAGATGTCTCTATTCCTATTGGTCGTCCAATTGCTAATACCCAAGTTTATATATTAGATAACAATCTCCAATCAGTATCAATTGGAGAAGCTGGCGAATTGTACATTGGTGGTGATGGATTAGCTAGAGGCTATTTAAACCGTCCCGATTTGACTGCCGAAAAATTTATTGCTCATTCGTTTGATAGTAATTTAGCAACGCGCCTTTACAAAACAGGAGATTTAGCTCGTTATCTTCTAGATGGAAATATTGAGTTTTTAGGTCGCATTGACAATCAGGTAAAAATTCGTGGTTTCCGAATTGAACTAGGGGAAATTGAGCGAGAAATTGCACAACATCCTGACGTTCGGGAAATTGTCGTTTTAGCTCGTCAAGATGAAGCAGGTGAAAAACAGTTAACGGCTTATATAGTCCCTCACTATAACAGTGGATATACACACAATAAATTACGTGGTTTCTTACAACAGCGACTACCTAATTACATGATGCCATCAGCATTTGTGATGTTAGAGTCACTGCCTTTGACTGCAAATGGCAAAGTAGATAAACATAAATTGCCAGCACCAAGTAGAGAACGTCCGCAACTAGAACAAGCGTACATTGCTCCACAAACAGATTTAGAACATCTGCTTGCAGGTATTTTATCCGAACTGCTGAAAATTGATCGCGTTGGGATTGATGATAATTTCTTTGATTTAGGAGCAACTTCAATCTCAATTCTCCAAGTTGCTGCGCGAGTCAAACAGGAACTTGGTATTGAGTTACCTGCTGTGAAGCTATTTCAGTATTCAACAATTGGCTCTTTAGCAAAGTATTTGGATTCAAACCAGAACAGCCAACCGTCTTCTGACAAGCTGCAAAATCGCGCCCAACGCCAACAAGCAGCTCGTGCTCGTCGCCGTAATCATCAACAAGGTGTTTAAGCAATGGTAAATATGCAAGCATCCGATAACCAAGATCCTATTGATGGTGTTGCCATTATTGGCATGGTAGGAAGATTTCCTGGCGCTGGAAATGTCGATGAATTTTGGCGCAATCTCTGTGAGGGATTAGAATCAACGACTTTCTTTCAAGATGAAGAACTAGATCCTAGTATCGATCCGAACCTTTGCAAAGATCCTAGCTATGTAAAAGCTAGAGGGATAATTCCTGGGGGCGAAACCTTTGATGCCGCTTTCTTTGGCATTAATCCACTTGAAGCTGTGGTTATGGACCCACAGGCTAGAGTATTCCTAGAGTTGGTTTATGAAGCCCTAGAAAATGCTGGTTATGAATCAGAGTCTTTTGAGGGTTTGATTGGCTTGTACGCTGGTTGTGGTCAAAATACTTATTTTGCTAACCATATTGCTGGACGTATGGAAATTGTCGATCGCATCGGTGAGTTCCAGACAATGTTAGCCAATGAAAAAGACTTTTTAACCACCCGTGCTGCTTACAAACTCAACCTCAAAGGCCCAGCCGTCAGCGTCAATACAGCCTGTTCTACTTCTTTGGTAGCAGTCATTCAGGCTTGCCAAGCCTTAACCAGCTATCAGTGCGATTTAGCTTTGTCTGGTGGTGTATCTATGACTACACCCCAAAACAGCGGTTATGTGGCGCAAGAAGGCAGTATGCTCTCTGGAGATGGGCATTGTCGTCCCTTTGATGCCAGCGCTCAGGGCACAATGTTCAACAATGGTGCAGGAGTAGTTGTCCTCAAGCGTTTAGAAGATGCACTCAATGATGGCGATCGCATCTATGCCGTAATTCGTGGTTCTGGTATCAATAATGACGGCGCTGATAAGGTGAGCTTTACCGCTCCCAGCGTAGACGGACAAGCAGAGGCGATTGCGATGGCGCAAGCTTATGCCAACTTTCACCCAGAAACCATCTCTTATATTGAAGCTCACGGCACAGCTACACCTTTAGGCGACCCGATTGAAATTGAAGCGCTGACGCAAGCATTTCGCGTACATACAAATGCTAAACAATTTTGTGCGATCGGCTCTCTTAAAAGCAATGTTGGACATTTAGTTGCGGCGGCTGGAGTAGCAGGGTTAATAAAAACCGCTCTCGCCCTGCATTATAAAAAGATCCCACCTAGTTTAAATTTTGAGGCTCCCAATCCCAAGATTGACCTTGCCAACAGCCCCTTCTATGTAAATACCAAACTAGCTGAATGGTCGGAGGGTGAAACTTTGCGACGAGCGGGTGTAAGTTCTTTTGGTGTCGGCGGCACTAATGCTCATATTGTACTAGAAGAAGCGCCACAAATCCAAAGTTCAGGAGCTTCTCGCCCGCAGCAGCTATTGTTGCTCTCGGCAAAAACTAGTCAAGCTTTAGAGGCTGCAACAGCTAATTTACAGCAGCATTTACAGTACAATGCCGAAATTAACTTAGCTGATGTAGCTTATACTTTACAGCGCGGGCGCAAAGCTTTTAACTACCGACGCAGTATAGTTTGTCACGATATAACAGATGCGATCGCAGCCCTCCAATCTTTAGATTCAAATCAAGTAAATACCCGTCATATAGAAATCCGCAATCCAGCCGTTGTCTTCATGTTCCCCGGACAAGGATCGCAATATGTGAACATGGGACTGAATCTCTACAACCGCGAACCTGTATTCCAGGAAGCAGTAGATGAATGTGCTGAAATGCTTAAGCCTTTGCTGGGCAGGGATTTACGAGAAATTATCTATCCCGCACCGAGCGATGCCTACGGCGGGCTACGCCTACGCGAAACTGCGGCTATCTCATTGCGACAAACTTGCTTTACCCAACCAGCATTGTTCGTTATTGAATACGCTTTAGCGCAACTGTGGCAAAGTTGGGGAGTCAAGCCCCAAGGCATGATTGGCCACAGTATTGGCGAATTTGTCGCCGCCTGTATTGCAGGTGTATTTTCCTTAGAAGATGCACTGATGTTGGTTGCAACTCGCGGTCGCTTCATGTGGGAGTTACCGCCAGGAGCTATGCTCTCAGTGCGCCTACCAGCCAAAGAGGTAGAGCCGCGATTGAGTGCAGAATTAGCGATCGCCGCAATTAATGGTCCTTCCCTGTGTGTAGTTTCTGGCCCCACAGAGGCGATCGCAGTTCTGCAAAAACAATTAGAAAGCGAAGAAGTTGTCTGTCGTCATTTACATACTTCCCACGCTTTCCACTCTCCCATGATGGATAGCATCATAGCCCCCTTTGCTGAGGTAGTTGGAAAGGTTAAATTATCGCCACCCCAAATTCCCTTTGTATCCACGGTTACCGCCGACTGGATTACAACCCAGCAAGCAACCGATCCGATGTATTGGGCTACACATCTACGTCAGACTGTGCGATTTGCCGAAGGCGTACAAACCTTATGGCAGCAGCCAGAACGCTTACTGTTAGAGGTAGGACCGCGAATCACAACTACGACCTTAGCCCGCCAACAAGCAAAAGATATTAAACAACAGATTGCGATTCCTTCTCTGGGTGATAACGCTGAGAACGAAGCCGAATGGACGGCATTACTCAAGGCAGTAGGACAACTGTGGCTAGCAGGAGTATCTATTGATTGGAGCAACTTCTATCAAAGGGAAACGCG
>CAXUOL010000378.1:0-6739 GCA_964252435.1 uncultured Nostoc sp. | reverse complement strand
AGTTTATTAAACTGGCATTTTTCTATTAATTTTCCATAAAAGTAACCGAAGAACCCTTTTTGTTTACTCAAATGAATACAAAAATACAATCTGATTTTGATTTTTTTCGACAGTGGTATCCGCTTTCTCCTATCGAAGATATCAATCCCAAGTGCCCCACTACAGTTGTTATTCTGGGATTACGCTTAGTCATTTGGAAGTCTAAATCATCTAAAGCTTACCAAGTATTTCTAGATCAATGCCCTCATCGCCTTGCTCCCTTAAGTGAAGGACGTGTTGATGAAAAGACGGGTAATTTGATGTGTAGTTATCACGGCTGGCAGTTTGATTCTCAAGGAGTTTGTACATATATTCCCCAAGCAGAAGATCCAGAAATTATTACTAGGAATCAAAAAAACTTCTGTGCAGTTACATTCCCTGTTCGTCAGCAAAATGATTTACTTTGGGTTTGGCCAGATACTAGATCAGCAGAACAGGCTGCAACTACGCCATTACCTCTGTCACCTCAAGTAGATGCTAGCAAAGGTTTTGTTTGGGATTCTTTTGTACGCGACTTGGAATATGATTGGCAAACTCTTGTTGAAAATGTGGCAGATCCAAGTCATGTTCCTTTTGCACATCATAAAGTGCAAGGCATTCGAGAGCAAGGAGTACCTATACTTATTAATATTGAGAAATCAACAGTAAATTTAATTGAAGCAGTTATTGAAAGAAGCTCAGGACGAACAACAATTACTTTTGAACCACCTTGCCGCTTAGAATATGCAATTAGTGTTGGTTCTGGAAAGCAGTTAGGAATTGTCACTACGTAATCACAAATATGTTGCCGAAAATTTAATAGTTCACTATCGATTTCAAACTTGTTTTTCTCAAAATTAGCTCCAGACTGCTGATTAATTCCTAATTTTTTAGTTGAGTTTCAATAGTCCTGGTAAGTACAGTCATTTGATGCCAACGAATTAATTCCGACTGATAATCAACTAACCATCCCAATTTATCTACTAATTTCTTATTAATCACACTTTGTCCGCTATTTTCAACTAATCTAACCAAGGCATCAGCAGGAGAATTCAACAATTTTAAACCCCATTCAGTCAGCCTTTCAACATTAAAATAGCGGCACTGTGAACGTTGTGTGGGAGGGGATAAAAAAGACAGTTCAGTTTGTTGCAACTGTTGTCTGCACATGTTGCATTTTTGGATAAATGACTGATATCTCTCATCAGAATTTAACTCATGTTTTAAAAGTAACGCCATTGCATAAGTTACATCATGAGTGTAAATTAAGTCTTCATTCTCCTGTTTATAAAGCAATACGGTTCAGTTAAGGCTAGAATAGCTGTAAAATGGGCATTGTTTCCAAAAATGGAAATCAAGCACGGTGCATCTCAAAGAATTCTCATTAGTGTCTCCCAAGATACAAAGTACGGAGATATTCAAAGCGATAGAGGTCGCTATCCCAGCAACTTCAATCGAACAAGCGATCGCTAAAACTAAAGTAGAAGAAGAACGCCATCGTTCGTTACCAGCACATCTAGTCATTTGTCTAATAATAGCAATGAGCCTGTGGTCAAGAGATTCAATGCGAGATGTACTAAAAAATCTCATTGATGGTCTTTCAGAGGCATGGATAAAAGTTGGTAAATATTGGCGTATCCCTTGTAAATCAGCTATCACCCAAGCTAGACAGCGACTAGGTGCAGGGGTAATGACGCAATTGTTTCATCAGTTGGTGCGACCAATGGCAAACAGCGAAACAATAGGAAGTTTTCTAAACGGACTAAAAATTGTAGTGATTGATGGAACTTGCTTAGATATCCCAGATAGTGATGAAAATGCAAGGGTTTTTGGTCGTCCCGGTAGTCGTCCTGGTACACGAGCGGCATTTCCCAAAGTTAGATTAGTTATTTTGGTAGAGGCAGGGACACATTTAATTTTTGATGCCTTAATGTGCCCATATAAGATTGGAGAGCGAGTTATATCAGGTTCGGTTAAACACTGATAATATGTGTTTGGGGAGCCACTGCGTTGGGCGGGCAAAGCCCGACTTGTAGTACGTGGCGTTTGAGGAACGAAACCCAACATTTGATCATTGTTCATGTTGGGTTTCACTGCCGTTCAACCCAACCTACATTGATAGGTTTTATGATAAGTAATCACCCGAACTTGATATTAGATCACTAAAATTATTACGCTCAGTAACATCCGGAATGTTGTTAATGTGGGATAGAGGTTTGCACTCCGACGCTATGGTACAAGCAACAGTAAGTAAGGGTTGTGATTATTTAGGAAGAATACCTGCTAACGTTAAATTTTAAACGAAGAAGCTTTAGAGGATGGTTCTTATTTAAGTTATATTTATCAGAAGAATTCAGAACTCAGGAGTCAGAAAACAGGTATGAATTCTGTACGAGTGGGTGACGAATATTGGTTAAAACCTCGCCCCTGGTGGGCGAAAAAAATTAAAATATTCTCGCCTTAAAACTCTATCCCTTTATGGGTAGAGTATTCTGAATTCTGAATTCTGTATTCTGACTCCTGTTTTATCCTTCTGGCAAACTGAGAAAAAAAGGTTTTGAGCCAATACAAGTACGAGTCATTGAGTACACAATTGAGAATCCTGATAACCCAGAAGAACAAATCAAATATCGTTTAATTACGAGCTTATTGGACATTGTGAAATTCCCAGCCCAGTTGCTAGCTTGTGAGTACCATCAACGTTGGGAAGTCGAGAATACGATTGATGAACTCAAAGTACATCTTCTAGGACGAAAAACTCATATTCGTTCTCAAAAACCACGAGAAGTGGTGCAAGAAATTTACGGTTTATTATTAGGACATTGGGCTATCCGGCTGTTAATTTTTCAAGCTGCCACCAGTGGAGAAGTTGCACCCTTGCGTCTAAGTTTCACTGGAACATTACGAGTTGTTCGTCGTGCCCTCCCGAAATTTCAGCGTTTGCAACCACAAGATTTCCCCTTTTTTTGAATTGGTTAACTGTGGAAATCCTCGACCAAGTTTTACCTGAAAGGGTTCATAGAAATAACCCAAGGGTTGTTAAAAAGCCTGGATCAAAATTTCGCTCTAAAAAAGTTAAACACAGAGGCACTGGAATAATAACCAATCCTCTTGTGTTTGCTATTTTAAGCACTGCATAGCCTTAACTGAACCGTATTGTTTTATATATGTCTCATCCATCCGCCAAGAATCATTGGTTTGACTCAAGTGTGGTCTGCATCGAGATTCAATTTCTGGAGCATAAGCTTGTACCCAACGATAAACCGTTGTGTGATCTACCAAAAGTCCTCGTTCCTGCATCATTTCTTCCAGATTCCTATAGCTCAATGGATATCGTAGATACCACCGCACACATAGCAATATGATCTCACATTGGAAATGACGCCATTTAAACGGTTCTTTGAGGTTCATTAACAGGCTAACTTTTATACAGGACTATTGGCACAACTATTTTTCTACCAGACCAGTCCTAGTTTTTGCAACACAACCGTTTTTGCAACACAACCCTCATTATTCTCTCAGTATCCCTGGCTTTTGGATCATTTTTTCCTTGGACTACTCTAAAGCCAATTCCCCACTAAAACATAGGGTGCCCAATAAAATGGATGTTCTTTATCCTTCAAAACAAACTCTTGAGCGCGACGTAGAGCTTCTGCTTTACTTAAATTGGCATCTTGTGTTAATTGTCGATAGAATTCACTCATCAGAACGGAGGTAGATTTATCGTCTACTTGCCACAGTGAAGCTAGGGTACTGCGTGCGCCGGAACGCACAGCGACACCAGCGAGTCCCAAAACAGCACGCTTATCTCCACTCGCTGTTTCACAAGCACTGAGAACAAGTAATTCAATTGGAGGTGGTACGCGATTGGAGCGCCCTACTACTTGTTCTCTAGTTTGTAATATTTCACGCAACAGTTTAATATTAATCTTGCGATTCCAAGTAAGAATATATGTATCTTCAACTTTAGAACTGAATCTGCCGTGAGTTGCTAAGTGAACCACAGGAAAAGAAACTGAACTGACTTGCTGCTCAATGTTGGTATCAGTAAAAGCTTGGTTGATGAGTTGTTTAGAAGGAATAATAGACTTTATTTGCTGCAATTCGGTAGTGACATTTGATAGGGAACTAAAGCCGAAGCGAGATTCTGTTAATCCGGCGATTAATGCTTCCAATCTTCTCTGTTTTTGTTTGGGTGCTAGCAGTTGCAAACCGGGCAAGAGGGCAACGCTGTATTTTTCTATCAAATATTGTTTGCCGTCATAAAGCGCAGCCATTGGGATATTCCGCAACGAACCATCCATCACAAAGACTAGATTTTTGACATTATTTTGCTCTAAGTCTGCAATGGCAGGTTTGATAATCCAGTTATATACTTCTTGAGAAAGCTTCTCGCGATCGCGAAATGTATAACGTTGTTCTAATTTTTGTCGCAGTGCTTCTAAAATTTTTTCTACTTCAACTTTGGATTTGTAAGTCGTGTAATGCCGTAATTCTTCAGAATGCGGTAATTTGACAATTATTTCGATGCTGTTTGGTAAGATAATTGAGTAAAAAACTGCTGTCACTGGATTAGCATTGTTCACCACTTCGCCAATCTGCGTTGGCTGGATGGTAATACAAGTATCTTGGAAAAAGTTGTCTAATTCAGCCAATTGTAAAGCTTCAATTACCTCGCGAGCTTGCTTTAAATTTTTCTGACTGACTTGTTTGGTTACTGCTTTGTCAGTTAAAATTTGATCCGATTGTAAAAGTAATCCTACCAATTGACGATATACTGGTTCTACTTGATCTCGAAAGTCAAATTGAATGTCGGGATTAAGAGCTACCAAATCACCGCGTAAAGTCTGAAGAGTTTCCACTGCTGTGGTATAAGCTGCTACTGCTCTTTCTGAATCTCCTTGTACCGAAAGCAGGCGTCCAAGTTGCCATTCCCACTGATAAGCAATATCCGGTGCATTTATGAGCTGAGCAAGATTTAAAGCTGACTCAGTATATCGCTGTGCGTTTGGCAATTGTTTTTTCATCTCGTAAAATTGAGCCAGATAACCCAGACTATAAGACTCGGCTCGTTGGTCTTTGATGTCTTTGGCTTGTTGCACAGCGGTGTTTAATAGCTCGACAATTTCTTCGGGATTTTGGATTTTAGCTTGTTCCCTGGCTCCTGCTTGGAAATCCTGATTTTGGATTGGGGAATTGAAAATTTCTCTTGTTGTCTGCTTGTGTGCCTTTTCAAGACAAACCAAACTCTGGGCAAAATTTATTCTGGCGTATACTGCGGCTCGACTGGGGGTTAAATTGGAGAGTGCAGATTTAATTGATCCAAGATATTCGCTCGTCGGGTGTTCCCCAAGAAACTGCAATACGCTCAAGCGATTGAGTTGGGCTTGTACAGCAGTAATGGGAGAAATTGACTTATTAGCGATTTCATGATAATAATTAAATGCTTTTTTAAAGTAATTGGTATCTTCTGTTTGGGCAGACATCGCTTGTCCACACCGCGACGGGAGAAAATTATCCTCCTCGGTAGTGCTTTGTTTGATGAGATTTCTCTTGCCCCTTGCGAATGCGGCATTACCTAAACTAAGTAAAGTTGCACTTTCTTCTTGTGGCGATCGCAACTGTTGCGCTACTACTAAACTTTGCTCCAGCATTTTCTGAGACTTTTCTATATCTCCACTAGCTAGCAGCGAATTTCCAAAACTTCGCAATCCAGCTGCTTTTAAAAGCGAGTTTGGCATCGAAAGGAGATTTTTTTCTACCTGCTCAAATATTTTCATTGTGCGGCGGTAAAGCCCCAAAGATTGGAAAGCTGTAGCCTGGTTAATTAAAGTACCAGTATTACCAGCATTATCACCAATTTCAGTATAGGTTTCAGCCGCCTTTTGCCATGATTGCAAAGCATTTTCAACTTGCCCCAGTACTAATTGTAAATTGCCTTGAGTGTTGAGAACCAGAGCGAGAATGTGTTTTGCGTTACTAGTACTTAAATTTACTTGCTTTAATAAATTAACACTAGTTGTAATTGCCACACTTGCTTGGTTCAAATGTCCCAGTTTTTCCTCAGTTAAACAAAGGAAATTTAACGCCAAAGCTTGGTTGAGTGCGTCATTTTGGGACTGATATACCTGTGCAGCCTGCTGAAAACTTTGCGCCGCAAAGGTAAATTGTCCTAATTGGTATAAAGTCTTGCCCTTTTGCATCAGTTGTTCAATGCTTTGGGCCACTTCGGTATGGGATATAGAAGCATCGCTAATTGGCTGACTCGATCGGATGGTAACTTTCTCAATAACTGGGACAACGGAAGCAGCCGATAGCAGATGAACACTAAAGCTGAAAGTGAATCCCAGCAAAGCTAAGAGGATATGCCACTTGCGAAATACACCCTTTTTTCTAGCCGTGTCCCAAAAATTAAGTCTTGCCATTCCAATCCCTTCCTAAACAATCATCATTGCCTGATAGCGCGTGTCTATTAATTGGCAATTGGCGGCTGACATCCCAATGATGAGCTTCCTACTTTGTATAGTCCAGCTGTGGAAGGATAAGCAGTGAGTGTCACTTCCCCATTCTGATTAATTATCCACCCCTGCGCTTCCACAATTTGAGTCGGGCGTGAGGAATTATTTTCTTCCTTTATCCCTACAAGAGACTGCGAGTTTCCGTTTCCCTTATCTTTTTCTCCCTCTTTTCCCTTTGGTACAGCAGTGAGTCGCCAATCTTC
>CAXUOL010000377.1:0-6775 GCA_964252435.1 uncultured Nostoc sp. | reverse complement strand
AAAACCCTGGTTAATCAGCTATTTCAGACTTTGTGTGTACACCCTAGCCTCGTGGAGGAGAGGCTTTGAAACCCAATTTTAGTTTTTCTCTGCTTGTATGAAACCACCCTGCTTCTCTGCGTTCGCGCAGCGTGTCGTAGACAGACGCTACGCGAACGGGGAATTCAAAATTCAAAATTCAAAATTGAAGACCCCACGGATAAATCTGGGGGCTTGAATTAATGTTGCTTTGCATTTTTTCTTTTCCATAAATAAATTTAGGCGCTTGTATCCTTTTTTTCTTTGGTCATATTTGTGGACTGGCTGAATGAATGGTGTCAAACTACAAATTTGGGCAACTTGGCTGTTTTATGCTGTTTTAATTGATGTGGCTGATACAGTTGCTAATGAATTCGAGATGCAAGCTGAAAAAATTTCGATTGAGATGTTGTTTCGCTCATTTTATCTCTTTAATCATGCTTATAGTTGAGAACTTTCAGATGACCTTATTGCTTATCTTACTGCTCCCAAAAATCGAGATTTGGGCATTATTAGATATCAACCCAAATCTCAATAGCTAGACACTTTGGATTTATCTCCACACCCCACTTGACATTTTGACGATCGCTTTAAGTTGTCACCAATAGTCTCTGACTGGAAACGAGGTTTGAAAAGGGTTTTAGCTTAAGTTGACACCAATGAACATGTTGTGCCCCCACCCATGTACTTTATTTACCTAAAATACGCTGTATTAAACTATTGAAATTTTATATAAGGATATCTAAGTTTTCCCAGCTTAGATATCCAATAGCAACATAACCTATATTTAATAGATTGTTAATTCTATTCTAATTACTAATTTTTGTTTTTAAATGGTTCTTAGGACAGTTATAAATTCGTCCTTAAGTTGGATGTCAAAATTAGATATGTATTTTTATCTCATATAATTTCAAATTCAATAAAGTTTTTGTTGTACAATGGAATGTTACTTATTAATCATACGTTCTTAAATAGTTATCCAACAGCAATATTGGCGTCAGTCGTCAGAATTCCAAAAAGGTATTTTGACCGAAAAAGCGGATAGCGTAGCGTAAAGCCTTCTCTTCTGTTTCAGAGACGCTACGCGAACGAGAAGCAACGCCTTCGGCATGGCAACGCTATAAGCGAGTCTTCTCCCTTGGCGTTAGCCTCTCCCTTTGGCAGGCTACGGTGTATACAGAAGTCGAATTACCCCCCTTAATCCCCCCGTTTATTGGAGGGAAACCGGAAAATCTAGTTCCCTCCCCTTTCTAAGGCTACCGTGTACACACAAGTTGAATTACCCCCCTTAATCCCCCCGATGCATTGGGGGGAAAAAAGAAATCTAGTTCCCTCCCCAATACATACGGGGAGGGTTAGGGTGGGGTAAAACTGACGCGAAAAACCAGGTGAGTAAACTATTTGAGACTTGTGTATACACCGTAGGTTGTAGCAAGTGGCGCTCCAAGATCGATCAATCCCACGTTTTAAAACGTGGGTTCCTCCAGCAAGAACTGCCTCCTATCTCCTGCCTCCTGAACTCAAGCTTTTATATTGAGCCTAACTTCTCAAGCTGATTAACGATCGCAGGAATAAAACATAAGCTATGTGCAGGTGCGTTAACCAGTGTAACGCACCCCACTTTCTAAGACAAGTTAGCAACGCTAGACTTTTCTAAACTAGCTACTAATTTCACTCCAAACTCTTCTTCAAACACTCCTTTTTTATAATTTAAGCTCCAGAGTTCTAAAGCACAATCATCATCCGATTGAGATGGAAAAATTAGCAGGTTGACCTGATTAAGTTGTGGATAATACTCACATTGCACTTGAGCGACTGCACCAATTTGTCGTCTATCTAATGCTACTGCCAATCTTAAAATAGCACTTAATTGACTAACAATTTGTCGCTGTTGTTTAGTCAGCAAACTCTGGTAGTTTTCATGTTTTTTCTTGGGCGGCGATTTGCGATGATAACGCGCTAAATTGGCAATAATTTCAATCTCGGTTTCTGTATAACCGAGTAATTCACCATTACGAATTAAATAGTAAGAGTGCTTGTGGTGAGACGAATGGCTGATATAATGTCCGCAATTGTGTAATATGGCGGCAGCCCACAGCATTTGTCGCTCGTCAGTTCCCCAGTGGTGTAACGTACCTTGAGTTTGGTCAAATAAACTCTCGGCAAATTTTGCCACGCGATCGCTGTATTCTAAGTTGATGTGGTATTTATCCGCCAGTTTGAGAACATTCCGTTCCCGAATTGAACTTTGGTAGCGTAGCTTATCTTCAATTAAACCGTGGGTTAACATCCAGTCTACGATTACGCCTTCTCTGAGAGAACGCTCACAAACTGTAACCGATTCACTACCCAAAAGGGTCATTGCTTCCTGTAATATGACTGCGCCAGCGAGGATAACTTCAGGGCGCTTCTCTGGCATACCAGGAATCTCAGCCCTTTCGGAATTACTCAGTTTCCGCAAGCGATTTACCAACTCTTGCAAGTCTTTAAAACTAAATTGGTAGCCATTGAGAGTAGAAGGAATAGCACCCGACTTTTCCCGTGCATGAATCATCGCCAGGGTTTCAATTGTACCCGCCGTACCCACCAAACGCGGAGATTCCCCAGACTCTAGGTTTGCTAAGATTTCTTCTACAGAACGTTCCAACATCCCGCGTGCATAAGCTTGCAGATACTGGAACTCAGTGGTGCTGATGGGGTCAGTAGTGATTAACTCGCCAGTGAGTCGCACTGCACCAACTTTGGTACTGGTGAGAGTCCGGGCTTGCTGACTATCACCTAAAATTAATTCTGTGGAACCACCGCCAATATCAATAATGGTATGAGGCTGGTTGTTAAATTCCATCCCCGACAGCACGCCAAGATAGATACGCCGCGCTTCTTCTTGACCAGAAATCAAGTTAACGCTTAAACCCAACTCCGTTTCTATTGTGTGCAAAAAATCTTTACCATTGGGCGCTTCTCGCACAGCACTAGTTGCTACAGCGATGATTGTTTCAGCGTTGATAGTTTTGGCAACTTCTTGAAAGCGTCCTAAAGCAGCGATCGCCTTTTCAATTATCTCTGGTTTGAGTTCTCCAGTGGTAAGATTGCGATCGCCAAGCCTCACAGTTTCCTTTTCTCTAGCAATAATACTGAAAGCTGGTAATGTGGGGTCAATCTTGACTACTACCATGTGTAGAGAATTTGTTCCCAGGTCAATGGCAGCAATAATCCGATGTTGCTTAGATGGTTGAGTAGGAATACTCTCCCAGCTAGAAACTAAATTCAGCATCTAGTTTTCTCTCTTTATTAAGAAATGATGGCAAACGGTGATATGTCGGGGTAGCTAGCACTGATATTTATGACAGACAACACAGACAACACACTTGCTCAGACTGAGTGCTGTACATGGATAGCAGGGCGTTAAGCCAGTGCTGAATATTGAGTAAATTAAAAAATACTCAGCATTCGCAACTCAGCTTGGTCGAGGGTAACTGAGCTATGTATATTCACCCTACTATTTATAAGCGCAGTGACTATTTAAAGATATTTAAAGTTGCCACTTTGGCTTATGTTTTTACAAATAACAAATAACGTTATTCTATAGATGTAAAGAAGTGTGAATTCATCTATCTAAAGTTATTTGTTGATTTTTATGTTAACGACGCCAGAACGCCCCCAAGAACCAATTTGGCTTGTAATTATCCGGCTTTTGCGCTGGCATAAACCAGAAGGGCGGTTAATTTTAATGATTCCTGCCCTTTGGGCTGTGTTTTTGGCAGCTTCAGGGAAACCGCCTTTACCTCTAGTTGGCGTGATTATATTAGGTACTTTGGCCACGAGTGCAACTGGGTGTGTTGTCAATGATTTGTGGGATCGGAATATCGATCCAGAAGTAGAGAGAACACGCGATCGTCCCCTCGCTTCTCGCGCCTTATCTGTGAAAGTTGGAATTGTAGTTGCGATCGTATCGTTAACTTGTGCAGCTGTTCTTGCTTTTTATCTTAACCCCCTGAGTTTCTGGCTATGCGTAGCAGCAGTGCCTGTAATTCTGCTTTATCCAGGTGCAAAGCGGGTGTTTCCTGTACCGCAATTGGTGCTTTCCATCGCTTGGGGTTTTGGGGTATTGATTAGCTGGAGTGCAGTAACACAAACCATTTCTCAACCAACTTGGTTACTTTGGGGCGCGACTGTACTGTGGACATTGGGATTTGATACAGTTTACGCTATGAGCGACAAAGAAGACGATCGCCGCATTGGTGTTAATTCTAGCGCCCTATTTTTTGGTAATTATGCCCCTCTAGCCATTGGAATTTTCTTTGCTGGCACAATTTTGTTATTGTCTTGGTTAGGTGTAGTTATACATCTGCACTTAGCCTTCTGGATTAGCCTTGCAGGTGCTACTATCGGATGGGTTTGGCAGTCTCTGCGATTAAGAGAGCGACACTTACCTAATTCTGCTTATGGTAAGATGTTCCGGCAAAATGTGTGGATTGGTTTTATTTTACTTGCTGGGATGATTGCTGGATCTTTATAAGAAGTAAATTGAATTTACCCCCCTTAATCCCCCCTTGTAAAGGGGGGAAATAAATGTCCGGTTCTCCTCCAAGGCATCGGGGGAGTTAGAGGGGTCAGAAGGACTTTTGTGTACACTGTAGCCTCACTTGCGGGGAGGGGATTTGGGAGTGGGATTCTTACTGAATTATGCGTTGAAAATTTCCTATGCTATTTGATGCGTTTAAAAATCGTAAATCTCCTAAAATCGAATTCATCAAAACTAACCCAACCTGGCACGTAGCGTGGGGAAAAATTAATCCAAATTATGAAGATATAGCTTGGCGAGATGAAAAAATTTCTGTAATTTTACCACGCACAACTTCGGAATTTCCGACGGAGAAATTAGCAATCAGTTTTAGAGGACGATTTATTGTTGTTGGTGATGTTTGGTTAACTAACCGGGTGCAGTTGCTGCAAAAGTTGGGAATTGAACCGGATAGCTTTCAAGAAAGTTCTCTGCAACTAGTGGCCAATCTTTGGGAACAATGGGGTAATGAAAGTCTTAGCCAACTTGTGGGAATGTTTGCCCTAGTGGTTTGGGATAGAGAAAAACAGGTGTTGAGATTGATTCGCGATCGCATCGGTGTTCGTACTCTCTATTACACTACCACTGGTTCGGTTCGTTGGATTGCGCCTCAACTGAGAACTTTAGCACCTCATCGTTCATCCGATTTAGATTTAGTGGCGTTGCGAGATTATCTTTGTTGTGCCTTTGTTCCCGGAGAACGAACCCTTTGGGAACAGGTGCAAGAACTCCGACCTGGAACCGTTTTAGAATTTCCCGATCGCAAAGTTACAGCTTATTGGCAGCTTCAAGAACAGATTACAGCAATCGATCAACCTTTAGCATGGCATGGCGATCGCTTGCGAGAACTTCTAGACCAAGTTGTTCAAGAATATTTACCACCAGCAAATGAACCCGTTGGCGTTTTTCTTTCCGGTGGTTTGGACTCTAGCAGTATCACTGCTTTAGTAGCAAAATTCCACAAAGCACCAGTCCACACCTTCTCGATTCATTTTGGTTCGGAATGTCCCAATGAGTTAGAATTTTCCAGTCTCGTTGCATCCCATTGTCAGACGCAGCACCACATTTTAGAAATTACTTTTAAGGATATGTGGTTACACCTGCCGGAAACAATGGCTTATTTAGATGACCCCATTGGCGACCCACTGACTGTTCCCAACCTGTTGCTGGGACGACTGGCAAGAGAAAGCGTAGAAGTAGTTTTAAATGGTGAAGGTGGCGACCCTTGTTTTGGCGGCCCAAAAAATCAGCCGATGCTAATTAATAGTTTATATGGCTCTGTCACCAATCAGGATGCATTGCAAGCTTATTTAATTTCCTTTCAAAAGTGTGCTGTTGACTTACCGCAACTTTTAAAACCAGAAGTTTGGACAGCAGTACAAACAGCACCTTGGGTTTTTGCAGAAGATTTATATTCCCAAGCTAGCTATCTGAATCGTTTGATGGCAATGAATATCAAATTTAAAGGCGCTGACCAAATTTTGACGAAAGTCAGTAACTTGACTCAAGCAGCTCTTTTGCAAGGTCGTTCTCCTCTGTTTGACCAACGAGTAGTAAACTTAAGCATGGAGATACCTCCAGAGTATAAGCTTTCTGGAGTGGAAGAAAAAGCAGTTTTAAAACAAGCGATTACCTACGGTACGTCTTCTCTACGAGACGCTGCGCGTAGCTTGCTTCCCTGTAAGGGTATGACAAACGCAGATATTTTACCAGACAAAATTATTCATCGTCCCAAAAGTGGCATGATGGTACCGGTGCAGTTAGGATTTCGGAAATATTGGCACCAAGAAGCCAAAGATTTATTGCTCAATCGAAATGCATGTATCACTCCTTACTTAAACCAGTTGCCAATTCGTAATTGGTTAAACTATCAAGGAGATACTTGGAGTCGTTATGGAGTCAAGCTGTGGTTGCTTGCTAGTTTAGAAATTTGGTTACAAGTAAATCAAAAAGCGCAGTAGTGAAAGCAACAAAAGGATACGTTATGACTAAGTTGGGTTATGCCTTCGTTAAGCTAATCGTCATTCATTTTTCCAGAATGATTCGCTTGTAGTAAGGGCTTTAGCCCTGTTTTTATGCAAGTTATCCCTCTTGTGTAACTTTCCGAACAGCCCATCTCTGAAAGCTTTATCAGTCCTTCAATACAGGCTTTACTATTAGAAAAAAATAGGTCTTGTATTTGTTATTAGGAAA
>CAXUOL010000376.1:0-6775 GCA_964252435.1 uncultured Nostoc sp. | reverse complement strand
AACATTTGCCAATAGCGATCGCGTGCTTCTAAGGTTGTGTAGCGCTCATCCACTAAAATAATACTCAACGGTTCTGTCAATTTTTGATATAATTTTTCTTTCCACTGTTTGGCTGTAGTTTGGTCGCCCATGACCATCAAAGAGATCGGAAACCTTCGGCGCAGTGTCTCAATGCTAGCGATCGCCTCTTTTGCTAGCACGACTTGATGATAATACAGTTGCCGATCCAGTCCCATCACCGCTAAACCACACTTATCTCGACCTGGATCAAACCCCAAAATGACTGGTTGCGTTGGTGAAAATTCCCGGAAATTCATAATAAATTAAAAATTAAAAATTAGAAATGTACCCTTACAGGGATCTTGCTACGCGTAGTGTCTGCTAAATAAAAAATGCAGCTACAGCAACTATTCTGGCTGCTGTTCAATATGTTTAAATCTTACTAATAACAGTGTGCAAATAATTTTTTAAGTACTAAAAATAATTTTTCCGTTAACTATTGCTACCAATTTTACTCTCAATGGCCCGGCTGTATAAGTATCCTCTGCTGCGATCGCTTTGATCTCCAAGAGTTGATTATACTGTCTTAGTTGGCTGACAAAGCGCAGAAAAGTCCCTTCTACTTGCACATTTTCGACAATTCCGGCGTTACGGGCACGAAATTGGGAAGCAGAAATCAGTATTTCTAGCCGCTGCTGTAACTGATAAGATGTCATGGTTTTGGAATCAGCAGTAGTCGTGGCTAGCACCGCGCCTCCCGAAAAAACTAGTTGATTCTGGGCTGTATCCGCGAAAAATTCTATCTGCTTTTCTCCCCTGACGTAATTACCAGCAGAGAAAATTCGCACGACGTATTCTTTACCATCGCCAATCTGCTTGCTTAATTGATCGACTCTATCCTGGGTCACGCGCAGCAGTTCTAAATTTGCAGAATTTGCACCAGGCTCGCTTAATTCGAGGTTGGCGTTGCGATTGGCTTCTTGTAAAAGTTGTACCACTGCCTGACGAGCAGCGGCAGGTTGAGTAACACGAATTACAGCAGCAGACAGAACTTGACCACGAACTAAGGCCAGCTTACCTAAACGCAGGTCGCGGTAAGACTGATAATATTTTTCCAGCCTAGCAACTTCCTGTTCTAGTTCCTCCTGTTGTGCTTCCAATTCTTTGAGGCGCGATTCCCGTTTGGCAATCACTTGCTCTCGCGCTGTAATTTCGACATTACGCTTTTGAATTAGTTGATCCAGTTGGGAAATTTTTTGATCGCGCTGTTCTATAGCTTCTTGACGGTTAGCAAGTTCGCGATCGCGTTTTTCAATTGCTGTTTTGGCTTCGTCAATGGCTTTTTTCGCTTCTGCATAAAGCCGTTGACGTTCTGTTTTCAGTAGTTCAACTGCCGCCTGTAGTTCCTTTCTCTGGTCGTAAACGCTTTGCAATTCAGCTATGGCTTTTTGGTATTGAGTTACTACCCGATCTAGCTGACCTTGAGTGCGTTGGAGTTGAGTTTGGGTTTGGGCTTGTTGACTAATGGTGCGGTTCAGCTGGGCTTGCGTTTCCCTCTGTTTGGCGTTTGCTGCTTGCAAGGATTGATTAATTGCCTGCAAGTCTTGTTGTGCCTTTGCTTGGGCAATTCTTGCTTGGTTTAGCTCCCCCTCTACCTGACTTTTCTGAGTTTCTGCGGTTTTTAGCTGTTCTCGCTTCTGTCTGAGGTCTGTTTGAATATCTTCTAACTCAAAGACTCCTTTTCGCAAGCCTTCGTCGGCAGCGAATAAAATCCCTAGAGTTGATGCTGAAATTAAACCACCAGTAAAAATTGTTACTAGTACGGCAGTGTTTTTCGGACGAAGCTTAAAAAGTGAGAGGCGGGCTTTGCCAACTCGTGTGCCGATGCGATCGCCCACGGTGGCAATTACGCCTCCCAGAATCAGAATTGCTGCGATGAGGATGTATCCGGTGGTCATCTTTAGCTACCGAAATCCTTCCAGATACAGCCTACTACTTTTAAGCATTCTCTGTGGAGAAGTGGAAATTGGCAATAGCTGAAATTATTCAATTTTAGATTTACCTCTAGCTATTAGTGTCATTTTTCAAAATACAACACGCGCCGATTCCCCTTTCTCCAATTGTTTTTATGTGAACTGTCTACTTAAGGTAACAGGTTTATGCACAGTAATCTTCTTTTTGTGGATAGAAATCATCTTTTTCTCACGCAAATCTCCTAGTAGCCTAGTAACGGTAACACGAGTTGAACCAATTGCCTCTGCGATCGCTTGATGAGATAATTTCAAATCAATAGTGATCCCATCTGCACAAGGAACGCCAAAATCCCGACAAAGAATTAACAAAAAACTCACCAACCTAGAACCCATATCTCGGTGGGCAAGAGTTTCAATCATCATCTCCGTTTGTAGAATTCGCGAAGACAGACCTCGTAGCATTAACATTGATAATTCTGGATTTTCCTTGAGTGCTAGCTCCACCTGTTCAATTGGTGCCGACAGTAATTCTACAGGAGTAAATGCAACCGCATGATAAAACCGATCCGACTTATTTCCTGTCAGCAATGACAATACACCAAAAACACTATTTTCCCGCAGCAACGCTACCGTTATTTCCTCTCCTGCCTCGTACACCCTGGAAAGTTTAACAGCACCTTTCAAAAGAAAATAAACTCGTTCGGCAGGATCGCCAGGAAAAAAGATCGTTTTATTGCGTTCAAACGTTTCCACAACTGGCGGAAACGCCCCGGTCGCCATCTGACGAAAAACATTTGCTAGGGCTTTATCTTGTGTCACGATCATCTCCCTTCCCCTACCCAATGCCGGAAAAACAAAAACTGATTACCTAAGAATACACCCGAAAAATGAATAAAGCACCGTCAACCTTTCTGTACTTTCCTATACTCCAACTAATCTCTTCATAACTCTTTGTTTATAATGATACATAATTGTTGATCCTTTCAGCTACTAATTGTTGATAAGTAGTTCCAATAGCTATATTCAAAAGGTTTTTTGAAGAACAAATAAAGATATCTTGAGAATATCTTTATAAAAAATCAAGATTTTTGTCACAGCAAACACCCTTAACAATATTCATTTTTGCCAATCCTGTATAAAACAAAGACAAAACGTGCCTCAGATTCTAGTATGCTCCTAATGATTGATCGCATTAACAATTTATATGCTAAATCTGACTGGAAAAAATGCTCTTGTTACAGGTATTGCCAATAACCGCTCAATCGCTTGGGGCATCGCCCAACAACTGCACAAAGCCGGAGCAAACCTGGGTATTACCTACCTACAGGATGAACGCGGCAAGATGGAGAAAAAAGTCGCAGAATTGGTAGAACCTCTTAACCCCAGCTTATTTCTTCCCTGTAATGTCCAAGATGACGAACAAATTAAATCTACCTTTGAGACAATCCGCGAACAGTGGGGAAAGCTAGATATTCTGATCCATTGTCTGGCTTTTGCCAGCAAAGATGATTTAAGTGGAGATTTTAGCCAAACCTCTCGCTCTGGGTTCAACACCGCCTTAGAAATTAGTACCTACTCGCTGGTGCAGTTAAGTGGTGCAGCCAAACCTTTGATGACAGAGGGAGGTAGCATCGTCACCCTGACATATTTAGGTGGTGTTAGGGCAATCCCCAACTACAACGTTATGGGAATTGCCAAGGCGGGGTTAGAAATGAGTGTGCGTTACCTAGCTGCTGAACTAGGGCGACAAAATATTCGCGTGAATGCCATCTCCGCAGGTCCTATCCGTACTTTGGCATCTTCAGCAGTGGGTGGGATTTTGGATATGATTCATCACGTCGAAGAAGTAGCCCCCCTACGACGCACTGTCACTCAGTTAGAAGTGGGCAACGCTGCGGCTTTCTTGTGTAGTGATTTGTCCAGCGGCATTACCGGACAAATTCTCTATGTAGATGCAGGATATGAAATTATGGGAATGTGACGCGATAAAGTTAGGAGTTAGGAGTGAGAAAGTTAGGAGTTAGAAGTGAGGAGTTAAGAGTTAAAAATTTATAACTCATAACTCATAGTTCTTAATTCCTAACTCATAACTCCTAACTTTTAACTTTTCCACTCCCCATGCAAACAACCAAACTAAATTCAAACTACAACCACTCAACTCAAACCCCTCGGATTGCCACTGTTCACCGCACCACTGGTGAAACTAATGTGCAAGTTACCATCAACCTGGATGGTAGAGGAACTTGCACAGCAGCAACAGGTATTCCGTTTTTGGATCACATGTTGCATCAAATTGCCTCCCACGGGCTGATTGATATAGATGTCCAAGCCAAGGGAGACTGGGAAATTGACGATCATCACACCAACGAAGATGTAGGCATTACTTTAGGGCAAGCTTTTAACCAAGCATTAGGCGACAGAAAAGGCATTGTCCGCTTTGGTAATTTTCTTGCACCACTGGATGAAGCCTTAGTTCAGGTAGCGCTAGACTTTTCTGGACGTCCTCACCTTAGCTACGGCTTGCAAATTCCTACCCAGCGTGTAGGAACCTATGATACCCAGTTAGTGCGAGAATTTTTTGTAGCTTTGGTAAACCATAGCCAGATGACACTGCACATTCGGCAACTGGATGGCATTAATTCCCACCACATCATTGAAGCGACATTTAAAGCTTTTGCAAGAGCAACACGGCTGGCGGTGGAAATTGACCCTCGTCGTGCTGGTCTAATTCCTAGTTCTAAAGGTGTTCTGTGAAAGGAGTCAAATTGGATATTGGATATTGGGCATTGGGCATGGAGAAGAGACAAGGTAGACCAAGAAGAGGGGGGAGACACGGGAGAGACTTGTTCAATAATTTCCCCTTGTCCTCCTTGTCTCCTCTGCTCCCCTGCTCCCCTGCTCCTCTGCTCCCTTGCTTCTTCACCAGTCCCCAGTCCTCAGTTCCCGATAATTGACACACAGCTTAGTGATGGTTATTATCAGCCTACTGGGTAATTTTTAATTAATGCCAAGCTGATAAATAGTGATTTAACCGAGATGAAGTCTGTTGCAGATGACCCTAATTCTCAACTTAATACGACAGACATTCCGCCAGTAGTCCTAACTTCTGAGTTGCGAAAAGTCTATCGCACTGGTTTTTGGCTAAATCAAAAAGTCGTATCTCTCAAAAACTGTTCTTTAACGGTTTATAAAGGCGAAACCTTTGGGTTGCTGGGGCCTAATGGTGCTGGGAAAACCACCCTTTTAAAATTGTTGCTGGGAATTATTCATCCCACCTCTGGGCGAGGATTATTGTTGGGTAAACCAATAGGCGATCGCAATGTTAAACAACATATCGGTTATCTACCAGAAAATCCCTATCTGTATGACTATCTCACTGGCTGGGAATTTTTGCAGCTTGCTGCTGGGTTATTCCAAATTCCCCAAAGTATCCAACGCCAGCGGATTCCCCAACTACTGGAATTAGTGGGTTTATCCCAAGCCGATGCCCGTAAAAAGTTGCTGCGTCGCTATTCCAAAGGAATGCTACAGCGTGTTGGTATGGCACAGGCGCTAATTAACGAGCCAGATTTAGTTTTTCTGGATGAACCAATGTCTGGTCTCGATCCGGTGGGACGCTACCAAATGCGGGAAATTATTCTGGCGCTCAAAGCCGCTGGTAAGACGATTTTTTTCAATAGCCACGTTCTTAGTGAAGTAGAACAGATTTGCGATCGCATTGCCATCCTCGCTCAAGGTGAACTAATTTGCTCTGGTTCCCTCAATGAACTTTTAGGCGTCGATAACACATATCACGTCAAAGGTCAAGGTGGTAACTGGGAAATTCTCAAAAAATGGATGCCCACTCTCATATTTGAGCCTGATGGTTCCTGGCACGGTACACTACAAGATGATTACTATGATTTTCTTGCCAGTCTTCGTCTCATGGAAGGTAAAATTATCGCCATTAACTTGTCACGTCACTCCCTAGAAGAATTTTTTATTCAACAGATCAAAAGAAAAAATAACTCATTAAATTAGTCTTGCTGTCAAATAGTAAATTGTCGACTGGCTTGAAGAACAAAACCCAAATTCTGCCTTTTTAAGTTCTCTTTGCCCAACACAATCCACAAAAAATAAAATTCCGACATCTTTTCAAGGTTATTTGTATTTATTTAATGAACTTGCTCCTAATTTTAGTAGTCCCTCACTACTCATCGCAGATTTTTAATGTCATCAAATTAACTTTGACAAGAAAATTTTATTCGTGACTACTTGATTGTTGGCTAACAGACAATTTATTGTAGAAACTGGGTTTAGTTGCGTAAATCCTATATTTTTTGATATTCCTCTATTCAAGCAACATTAACTTTAAGCTAACTTCACTAAAAATTTAAGTTCAATAAACAAATTTCCTCCGGAAAATCACACTTTTCTAGGAAAATAAGAGTGTCGGGGAACTTGAATATTTAGGTATAGTCAAAATAAAAATGTTTAGACAGTACTTTATTGATTGTAGTTTCAGAGTCTCAGGTAAATATGCTTAACAAAAGTTTGTCTAAATTCCTAATTCAGCCAGCTGTAGGTATGGCTTTATTAACTGCTGTCAATGCCACTGTGTCATCTGTCAGTCTAGCTCAGGGACAACCATTACCACCAACTACACAACCACCAATCACACAAACACAATTAGATACTAATTATTCATTAGGAGGCGGCGATCTCATCCGTGTAAATGTATTTGAAGTACCTGAATATACAGGTGAATATCAAATTCCCCCAGGTGGAGCAATCAACCTACCTTTAATTGGCAGTGTGTCAGT
>CAXUOL010000375.1:4663-6792 GCA_964252435.1 uncultured Nostoc sp. | reverse complement strand
GGGATTAAGGGGGGTAATAATTCGATTAAAATCACAACATACCACTTTTCAAACAACCTCTTAGAGGATGTCTGAGAAGTATTAAATATTTCGCCTGGTCCCCCCTAGCCCCCCTTTTTAAGGAGGGAATTTATCTCAAAGTCTCCCAATTTATCGGGGGATTTAGGGGGATCTACAAGTCTTAAATACAACACCAAAAAGTTTTCAGACATCCTCTTATGCATAAGTTGATTGTCCTGACACCAATACTCAATTAAGGCTTCCAAGCTAAATTTCCTTTTCTATAGGAGAGTGCAATGTCTTTTAGAGCTATGCGTTTGGACTGGTTACAAGGTCTAGGAATTGCCATTGTCAGTGCAGTTGCCTTATATGCAAATATCTCAGTTGCCCAAATCACCCCAGACGGCACTCTGCCAAATAATTCCAACGTCACATTAGAGAACAACACCTTCAAAATCACCGGAGGAAGTCAAGCAGGGGGTAATCTCTTCCATAGCTTTAAAGATTTTTCTATTCCCACTGGCTCGGAGGCATTTTTTAACAATGCTGCAAACATTCAAAACATTATTAGCCGAGTCACAGGAAATTCTATCTCTAATATTGATGGTTTAATCCGAGCCAACGGCACAGCTAACCTGTTCTTAATTAATCCCAATGGTATTATCTTTGGTGAGAATGCTCGGTTAAATATTGGTGGTTCATTTTTTGCCACATCTGCCAATAGTATGAGATTTGCTGATGGATTTGAATTTAGTGCAAAAAATCCTCAATCTACACCTTTGTTAACTATTAATGTCCCTATTGGTTTGCAATTTGGGAGCAATGCTGAAAGTGTTTCGGTGAGGGGGTCTAATCTACAGGTAAATCCTGCTAAAAGTTTAATACTTGTTGGCGGCAATGTGAGCATGGATGGTGGTCAGCTTGTAGCTCCTTCGGGACGTGTGGAGTTGGGGGGAGTAGCCGGAGAAAACACCGTCGGGCTTTTTTCTAACGGGGATTTTCTTGGTTTGAATTTTCCCCAAGGAGTGCCACAAGCTGATGTGTCTCTTACCAATCAAGCTGAAGTGAATGTACTTGCAAGCAATGGTGGTAATATTGCTATCAATGCAGCAAATTTGAATATATCGGAGGGAAGCCAACTGATCACAGGAATTTCAGGCGCTGGTTCATCCACAACTCAGGCGGGAGATATTAAAATTAATGCCACTGGGATAGTTGCGATCGCAGACAGCAGCAATATTTCCAATCAAGTGCTAGAGAACGCTGTGGGCAATAGTGGAAATATTGATATCAATGCTGATTCACTTTCTCTGAGCAATAACTCTTTTCTAGCAACCAGTACCAATGGACAGGGAAATGCAGGCAACGTCACTATCAATACCAGGTCACTTTCAGTTTTTCAAGACTCTTATTTGGCAGCCAGCGCCAATGGAGAGGGAGATGCAGGGAATATAAATATTAATGCCCGCGATACGGTTTCCTTCAATGAAGGAAGCCAGGGTTATACCGACGTCACAGTCAAAGGTAATGGAGGTGATATCAATATCACCACTGGTTCACTTTTTGTTACCAATAATTCTTTCCTCGCTTCTAGCACCAAGGGAGATGGTAATTCGGGAAATATAACCATTAATGCTCGCGATGCCATCTCATTAGATAGAGGTTGGGCTTACACCGATGTTGGGGAAAACGGTAAAGGTCAAGCAGGCAACTTTAACATTATTAGTGATTCACTTTCTTTAACGAATGGTGCTCAACTGGATGCCAGTACTAAAAATGACGGGAATGCAGGTAATATTACTATTGACACTGGCTCACTTTCCTTAACAAATGGCTCTATACTTAGTGCCAGCACTTTGGGAGTAGGAGATGCGGGTAATATCAGCTTCAGCACAGGGTCATTTTCCGTTACAAATGACTCTCAAGTGAATGCCAGTACTTCGGGAGTGGGAAAGGCAGGCGATATAACCATCAATACAGACTCGCTTTCTGTCGCTAATGAATCTTTCTTAGCTGCCAGCGCCAATGGACGAGGAAATGCTGGAAATATCACTATTGATGCCCATAATACCGCCTCCTTCGAGAATGGAGCCAAAGTATATACTGATGTTAATCAGCTTCTTGGTGAT
>CAXUOL010000375.1:0-4563 GCA_964252435.1 uncultured Nostoc sp. | reverse complement strand
GACATCAAAATTACTAGCGGGTCGCTTTCCTTAACGAATGGCGCTCAATTAATTTCCAACACCCAAGGTAAAGGGAATGCAGGCAGTATAATCATCGATACTGGCGCACTTTCTGTGACTAGTAAATCTTTTTTAGCAGCCAGCGCCAATGGAGAAAATGGAGATGCTGGAGATATCACTATTAATGCCAGCGATCGCGTATTGTTTGATCAAGGTAGCGCATTCAGCAACGTTGGAATCTGCTCATCAATTGCCATTGGCTGCACCCCAAGTAATAACACGATAAAAGGCAATGGAGGCAATATTAGTATCACAGCGCCATCTCTCCAGTTAATCAACGACTCTTTTTTGGCTACTGGAGTGGGCGACGATAATATTTTGGAGAAGAAAGTAGAAGGAAATGCTGGCGACATATCAATCGATCTCAGGGATGGTTTATCTCTAGACCAGAGCTTTATCACGACCAGACTTTTTGCTAATGGAAAGGGCAAAGCGGGAGATATAGATATTCGGGCAGGATTTGTCTTTTCTTATCAATCTTTGATATCTGCTAGCACTCAAGGACAAGGAAATGCTGGCGGGGTTTCTGTACAGACTACGGGTGCAATTTCCCTGGCTGATAGTGACATCTCTACTGCCGTACAAAAAGGGGCAACTGGAGATGCTCAAGGGATTAACATCACAGCGCAATCGCTCTTATTAACAGATGGCGCTCAACTGAATACAGTCACATCAGGAGAAGGAAAAGCTGGTAATATCCTCATCAATACAACAGATAAAGTTAGTGTATCTGGGACTAATACAACACTAGCTCCCAGCGACCTTTTTCAAAACAATATTCCACCCAGGTACAATTCTCCTCCACAGTTCGTAGATGCAGTATCGAGCGGTATATTTACCAGCACCAATTCCTCTGGAGTTGGCGGCAATATAACAGTGAATACAAATACATTTAGTATTTCCAAGGGCGCAGTTGTAGATGCCCGAACTACAGCCAGTGGAACAGGGGGAGCAATTAATATCAATACGAATACAATTGATGCAACGTCGGGTGGACAACTGACTGCGATCACATCTGGTAGTGGGCGTGCGGGTAGCATCACTCTTAATGCCACTGACAGTGCGACAATAACAGACAGCGATCCAACTTACTTGGCTCGACTTGCTCAATTCGGCACTGACAATATTGATATATATGGCAAACCAAAAGTAGGTAATCAAGGTGCAGCCAGTGGACTAACTGTGAGTAGTGTTGGTTCAGGAAGTGCAGGTGATCTCACAGTACAGGCTAACTCTATCCGTCTTGACAACGGCGCAAAAATAAGCTCTGACACGGGCAGCATCAACACCGCTCCCAATCAACCACAGGCAACTATCACCTTGCAAGTGAAAGATTTATTATTACTAGGCCGTGGCAGCAATATCACGACTAACGCCAAAGGAGAAAATGTCATCGGTGGCAACATCAATATCAATGCCGATGTCCTGGCTGCTTTTGAAAATAGCGATATTACTGCCAACTCTGATGACTTTCGTGGCGGTAATGTCAGAATCAATACTAAAGGGATCTTTGGCATTCAGTTTCGGGATATAGCTTCCCCAAACACAAATGACATCACCGCTACCGGAGCAACTCGCGAGTTGAGCGGTAATGTGCAAATCACTACACCTGATGTAGACCCCACTCGCGGCTTAGTCGAACTCCCAATTAATCTAGTTGATGCTTCTAGGCAAATTTCCAATGCCTGCACACCTGGAACTCGGCAATTCCAGAATACATTTGTGGCAACAGGACGCGGTGGACTACCCATGAGTCCCACTGAACCATTACAAGATTCAAGTACTGTGTCTGCGTGGGTGAAATTAAGATCAAAATCAGAAAACTTGGCAAATACAACGACTCAGGCACAACCAACAGCAGTTTCAACTACTTTCATTGCTGCTACAATCCCAATTGTGGAAGCTTCTAGCTGGGTAATTGCTCGCAATGGAAATATAGAACTAGTAGCACAAGTTCCTCAACTCAACCCCCACAGCCCTTGGCAAACACCTGCTTCCTGTCCTGTATCTCAGGGAGGTGTGAAATATGGCAAAACTTCAGGTGTCAAAGCGAGTCGTTAGATTTGCGGTAACTCCCGTAGTCCTATTTACTCTTGCTGTTTTCCTGACTATTATCCCTAGCACATTTGCTAAACAACAAAAGACAAATTCACCAAACGGGTTTCACATTCCAATCAATAAACCCCCAGCCACAACACCACAGCAACTTCTTGAGCAAGGAGAAGCACTTTATCAAGCTGGGCGCTTTCCTGAAGCCATAATTATTTTACAACAAGCTGTGCGTACCTATCAACGAGAAAGCAATAACCTCGCACAAGCCGCAGCGTACACTAACCTCTCTCTTGTATACCAGAAACTCGGTTCGTGGAAAGAAGCTTATGCAACTATTGACAATAGCTTAAATTTACTTGGCTGGGATCAGATAAATCAAAAGTTAAATGTCAAGAATCCAAAATCTGAATTGTTAGAAATTCTTGCACAAACTCTAAATATTCAGGGCGAATTGCAACTAGCACTGGGACAAACTGATGCATCTTTTCAAACATCACAACAAGTAGAGCAAATCTGGAAGAAATTAGGTGATACTGCTGGAGTAACGCGCAGCCGGATTAACCAAGCACAAGCCCTACGAGTTGCTGGTTTTTACCGCCGGAGCTTGAATATATTAGAGGAAGTATCCAAACAGTTACATGCTCAACCTGATTCTCTTGTAAAAGTAATAGCTTTGCGATCGCTTGGCAATGTTTTACAACAATTAGGCGAACTTGAGTTATCCCAGACAAACTTACAACAAAGCTTAGAAATTGCTCAACGTCTGCAACTGCCTCTAGAAATTAGTTTGACGGAGTTTAGCCTCGGTAATACTGCTAGGTCGTTAAGTAATATTAAAGATGCGATCGCTCATTATGAAAACGCTGCCAAAATTGCACCAAACCCTCTGGCCAAAGTTCAAGCCCTGATTAATCAGCTGAGTTTGCTGGTCGAAAACAAACGCATCACTGAAGCAAAGTCATTAATACCCACAATCCAATCTCAATTCCCCAATCTACCTACCAATCAAGCCGGTATTTATGCACGGATCAATTTTGCTCAGAATTTAACCACAATTGGTAACAGAAAAGACATTGCAGAGATTCTGACAACTAGCGTTCACCAAGCCAAAATAATCGGTGATGAACGTGCCGAATCCCATGCACTGGGCAGCTTGGGAGAAGTTTACGAGCAGAACCAACAATTGCAGGAAGCACAGGATTTGACGCAGCAAGGGTTGTTTATGGCTCAAAAAATTGATGCCTCAGATATAGCTTATCGCCTTGAGTGGCAGTTAGGACGCTTACTTAAAGCACAGGGAAATATGCCAGCCGCCATATCTGCTTATGATGCTGCTGTAACAACTCTTCAGTCTCTTCGCAGCGATTTAGTTGCGGTTAATCGAGAGGTACAGTTCAATTTTCGCGATCGCATAGAACCTCTTTATCGGCAGTCTGTAGAGTTGATTTTACAAGAGAAAGGACAAGGAAAACCAAATTTAGATAAAGCACGTCAGCGAATGGAAGCCTTGCAAGTCGCAGAACTCGACAATTTTTTCCGAGAAGCTTGCTTGAGTAACCAATTTGTGGCGTTGGACAAACTAGTAGACCGCGACAACCCGAATACTGCTATTTTCTACCCGATTATTCTAGATAATTATTTAGAAATTATTATCAAACTTCCCAATCAAACATTGATCCATAAAACTTCTAAAGTCAAACGTCAGCAAGTAGAGCAAGTTATTACAAAAATACGAGAGACAATAGTCGAACCTGATGCTAATCTGCAATTTCAAGCAGTTTCTCAACAGCTTTATAACTGGTTAATTAAACCAGTTGAAACAGACCTCCAAAATGGGAAAGTTAATACTCTAGTCTTTATTCCAGATGGGTTGCTGCGAAATATACCGATGTCTGCATTGTATGATGGCAAAGAGTATTTAGTCCAAAAATACTCTATAGCTATTAGCCCCGGACTGCAACTATTTACTCCCAAACCTTTAGCACACAAAAAATTAAATGCCCTGCTTGGAGGACTATCACAACCACCCAAAAATGAAAAGTTTGCACCACTTCCCAACGTTAAGGTTGAACTGAAATTAATTCAGGAATCAGGCGTATCGACAACTACATTATTGGATAAAAATTTTACCAGTACAAATTTAGCAAAAACTATCAACGCTCAAGCTTTTAGAGTTGTTCACTTGGCAACTCATGGACAATTTAGCTCTAAAGCAAAAGACACTTTTATCCTAGCAGCTGATGGACGCATCAATGTGAGTGAATTAGATAGTTTGCTTAAAAGTAGAGAGCAAAAACGAACAGAAGCAGTTGAATTACTTGTTTTGAGTGCTTGCGAAACAGCAGCAGGAGATAACCGAGCTGCATTAGGATTAGCAGGAGTTGCCCTGCGTGCTGGTGCGCGGAGTACTTTAGCCTCCCTATGGCAAATTGGCGATAACTCTACAGCTTT
>CAXUOL010000374.1:0-6795 GCA_964252435.1 uncultured Nostoc sp. | reverse complement strand
TGAAAATGAATAGTGGAAATTGGAAGCATCAAGGACTACGGGAAATCCCCATCCCCAAGAAGGACGGGACTACCAGAATGCTTAAGATACCTACCATCGCGGATAGGGCTTGGCAATGCCTAGCAAAATACGCACTCGAACCAGCACATGAAGCCACTTTCCACGCCAGAAGTTATGGGTTCAGAACTGGGCGTTCCGCCCATGATGCACAAAAGTACATCTACTTAAACCTTAGCTCCAAGGTCAATGGAATAGAAAAACGAGTAATCGAACTCGATATTGAAAAGTGCTTTGACAGGATTAATCACTCAGCAATAATGGACGAACTCATCGCCCCCAAAGCCTTAAAACTCGGAATATACCGATGCCTCAAGGCTGGAGTCAACCCAGAATTCCCAGAACTTGGGACACTTCAAGGGGGAGTAGTCAGTCCAATGCTTGCTAACATCGCGCTCAACGGGATTGAGAGTATACACAGATACCATGAGAATGAAGGACAGAGAATCACTGATAAAACCTCAGCCAGTGATATCACCGAGCCATCAGTCCGATATGCGGATGACATGGTTATTATACTTCGACCCGAAGATGATGCGACAGAGATACTTGAAAGAATCAGCGAGTTCCTCCGCAAACGCGGAATGAATGTAAGCCAAAAGAAAACCAAAGTTACCGCCGCGACAGATGGGTTTGATTTCCTCGGCTGGCACTTTAAAGTCCAGAAAAACGGAAAGTTTAGATGTACTCCCTCAGTGGATAACTTCAAAGCGTTCCGTAAGAAAGTAAAACACATCGTCAACAACTCGAATTATGGTGCTACCACAAAGGCTGAGAAATTAGCCTCGGTAGTTAGAGGTTGGAGAAATTACCATAAGTTTTGCAAGATGGACGGGTCAAAGTTATCACTTTGGTTCATGAGTCACAGAGCCTACACGGTATTCAACAAGGAAGCAAAACAGACACGCTACTCTAACAAAAAACTTATAGATAAAGCGTTTCCAAAAGTCTCCTACTCCGAAAACAAACACATTCCTGTCAAAGGAACTAAATCACCTTACGACGGGGATATAGCCTATTGGAGCAAACGTAACAGTAAGCTCTATGACGGAGAAACCTCTAAAGCTCTTGAGAAGCAAAACCATAGATGTGCTTCCTGTGGTCTGAAATTCATCGATGAAGAAAAGGTTCATCTGCACCACATCGACGGAAATCACGCCAACTGGAAGAAAAATAATCTAGAAGCAATTCACGAGAGTTGTCACGATTACAAACACATGAGCAAAAGCGCAAGCTAAGAACATCGGGAGCCGTGTACACGGAAACGGGTACGCACGGATCTAACTGAGAGGTGCGGGGAATAATATCCCCCATCGACTCAACCAAAACCACACTAGGGAAAACATACGGTCAAGAGACTCGGATCTTGTCTTGGGTTCCGATCACAAAAACTCAAGGCGAACAATTTGTCACTTGGACTACTCGTGGTGCTTGGATAGGCATTGGTCTTATGGCTGTAGGATGGGTAACAATCCGTTTTATCGGCCCAGCTTTCGGTTGGTGGCAAGTAGTCTCTTAATTTGTAATTCGTAATTGAATTAGTTGGATATCTAGACTCCAACTAATTCAAGATCGCTAAAAAAGACAATAACGCGCAAGTGTTTCGCCAATAATTACGAATTACGTTAGCGCAACGGTAGCGAGTTTGCGTACCCTATGGGAAAGCAAGTTAGGCACAGCCTCTTGTAGAAGTCATTATGACAAATTATGAATTAGTTACCTGAGTTATTAATAAAAAATAATTACTCACTTTGGATAGATAATCGAAATATATTATATATGCATTAAATTTGGCAAAACCAAATTAAAATAAGAATCCTTCTAAATTGCCGTGCTTTAGTTCGTACAACTTTTTGAAAATAATCTGAAAATGCCTGGAAATATTGCCTAAATGGCAACATTGTTCTGCTGAGTTTAGGTATTGTCAGTGTTAAGCTTTCCCATTGTGGATTCTACACTCAAACTTGTCTACTAACTACGTTGCCTTTGTATAAAGTATTGCATTTTTCTCTTGCAACTACTTAATTTACACTTTGCACTGTCATCTGCTTAACTTTATATATATAGGAGGAACGAATTTGGTATAACTAATCATTTGTCTATACCAAAATCTACGTTAGAAAGAAAACAGATTAAACATCTAAGCAAAAGACATTATAACGATGCAAAACTACATTATGGCATTTAATAACAGTGTATTTGGCTGCACATAGCCAATAAAACCCAAATATCTAGCTTTTCTGTAGTTGACTAGTGCTAGATTTAAGTTACTCTTAAAGCGGATCGCTTACTCTAAGAATCTACCCTGACAGAAGTGTATAAAGATATAGTTAAATTTAGCAATTATGTCCGAGATTTTGAATTTGCAAACTGAATAGTTTGATACGGCCCTCAAAATCTCGATCCACTACCCTAAACAAGGTAGTCAATTAACGACTCAATATCATTTGTTTGGTAATTGTAATGAATAGTTTACAATACCAATGGGTGAGAAAATCTAAAGAAAATATAAAAGAAACTCAAATTACTGTGGTGTCTGGAGGACAAAAGTGTTTCTGAGACTAGCACATCAACATCGACAATTCGTCCAAGACTTGGTAATGAACCTGCAAGCCTTGGCGATTGTATTAGAGCGGCGTGGGTATCTTGCATCCTGCTATACCTGTGGCGACCAAATGAATAGTGCATCGTTTATGGTTAGCTTGGGTGATAACCATCTGATTCGATTTTTAGTGTCCGATTACGGCATTACTTGGACGGAAATGCGGGATGACCGCGAATTAATGAAGCTAGAAGGTGCAGAGGCAATTAGCCAACTAGATGAACTGGCCAATCTTGTCAAGCAATCTATGCAAAGTGATACAGGCTCTAAAACTCTTGCCAAGAAGTATTAAGGTTTCAGAGGTCGATAGCAAATTAGAAATTGATTATCGGTAACTGTTAATCGGTAATAGTGGCTTAGTTAGCGATCGCTCTTACCTACTTCTCCATTACCATTAAGTGATTGGCTATGCTTCGCCTATCGCATATTTTTTTGTATCTGCCAAAATCTCACGAGCCGAATTTTCAGCCTCTAGCTGAAGGTGTTAAAGCTCACCAAAGTCAGAGGTTGGGTAATTGAGCGTTCCTCTTTTGCCATAATCTGATCAAAATGCAAATTCAGAATACAGAATCGGCTACGCCCCGCTGCGCTAACAGGAGTAAAACACGGTTTATACCTGGGTAACAGACGGATGCGATACACCTAAAGTCCATTGCCAATTAAAATAAAGGGTGCCCAATAGTACGGGTGACTAAAGTCATTGACTCCTGCTACGGGTGCATTATGACTTATTTCCTTCCAGTTTCCAGTAATTAATGAGACTTGAGCTTGGCGTAAAGCTTCAGTTTTAGTCAGCTTCTCAGTAGAAAGAATACCATAAAAAGCACTCATGAGTGCTTGTGTACCACCATCATCTACAGACCACAAAGAGGCGATCGCGGCTCTTGCGCCGGTTTGTTGCATCTGATAGCCGAAACCCAAAATTTCCTCACCGTTACCTAACTTGCCTCCCAAGCCGGTTTCACAGGCGCTCAACACTACCAAATCTACATTCGGGAGTGACCAAGTGGCGACATTTCTAAAATTAACGCGATCGCCATTCCCGAATAAAATAAACGAATCTTCTGGTTTACCCACCACAAAGGCTGCATGAGTCGCTAAATGGACAATTGTATAATCATCCATTTGGGGTACAGCGACTTTAGGGGTAAAGGCATCGTCTAAAAGCTTCGTAGTTTCAGGAACCGCAGCTGCTAGACTTTCCAGTTCCTGCGTTGCGAAGGGTAAGCCAGCGAAAGCAACCTGTCGATTCCCAACTTTGATTTGATAATTACCTTTAGTAAAAGCACCGGCTAAAACCCGCAAAGTTGATTGTTTTGGGGTGTTTAAGTTAGTCAAACTAGCGGATGTAATGTGATTCACATTGAAGCGCTGCACTAACCATTGTTTGCCATCATATAAAGCAGTTAAAGGAATGTAGCGTAAGCGATCGTCTGGAGCATAAATCAGAGTTTGCGTACCTGATAGCTTCAGGTCTTTCTCTATCGGTTTAATTAGCCAGTCATACAATTGGCGTGCAGGTGCTTTGATGTTTCGACTAGGATTGATTAAAGCTTGACGGAAAGCATCAATTGTTTGATAAAGGTTTTCGCGTTTGACAGCAACGGTGCGATGGATTGGTGGAGATTCAGGAGTTACCAAGACCAACTCCAAACTATCTTTTAAAATCAGTGGGTAGAGTAATGCTGATTTTTGCGGCAATCGCGCCAAATTATCTCGAAGTTCGTTGAGACTTTCCAAATCCAAATTTTGCCGCCTAGCTGTACGGTTAATTTCCTCTATCTGTGCTTTCACTGAAGGACTATTGATAAATTCGTTAAATCCATCAAGAAGTTGCTGTTGATTTAAGACTAGTTGTTCGATGCGTTGTTTCTGTTGGAGCGATCGCTCTTTGGGGGAAATTTTACGTAGTGTTGTCAGTTCTTTACCCAGCACAACAGCATTATCCACACTTTGATCCAACTTTTGTTTAATTGGTTTTTCTGTTGCCGCTATATTAATACCTTTGACAGTACGTTGATTACCTGGCACAGTCTGAAGATATTCCTCTAGTTCTTCAACTTTGAGTAAATCCATTGTCCTTTGTGCTTCAGCGACACGTTCCTGTTTCAGCAATCGTTCACCCAAAATGCGATATGTCTGGCTAACAGTTATGTTGTAAGCATCTGGTTGTGGCGCACTCAATGCTGATGGATTCAAGCGAGCTTTCTCACGATTAATCAAACAATGTTTGTAAAAAAAAATTGCCAACTCTGGCTTGTTTTGGATATCGAATAAGTAACCTATGTTACTGTAGGTTTTGCCAAGTCGAACCAGATCCCCAAGTTCTTTGTTAATCAATAAGGCTTGCTGATAGGATTGAAGTGCTTCAGAATACTTTTTTTGACTTTGGTAGATTCTGCCAATATTGTTGAATGTTACCGCTTCCCAAGAGCGCTCTCCAAGGTCTCTGCTGATGGCTAATGCTTTCTGTAATTTCTGCAACGCTTCTTTCGATTGACCTTGCCGAGATTCTTTGATCGCTTCTTCGTTAAGCCTTGCAATTTCTGAGAGCTGATCATTCTTGGGTAAAGCTTGAGCTTTTTCTCCGGGATCATACCTCAACTTTGCATTTGTACTTACCTGGTTATTTTCTGGGTACGCCATCCCAAAACCTAGTAAACTAAGTACAGTCAAAGCAACAACATTAACATACCAGAGATTAGGCTGCATAACAAAACACTCCCTATACTCGGAAGTGTAAATATTAAATCAAGAAGTCCGGCAACGCAATTAATTTTTATGCTATTCAATAATTTGAAAAATTTATAGGTACTGAGAAAATTGAACATGTCAGAAGAAAAACCCAGCCAACCAAAACTACCACCAACGAGTGCCCTTGATAATCCATCAAATCATGAATTTGGGAATTGGTTTGAATACCCTGTGAGAGTGCAACCCCACCACACTGACTATGCCGGTCTTGTCTGGCACGGTTCTTATCTAGCTTGGATGGAAGAAGCGCGGATTGAATGTTTGCGATCTATAGGGATTGAATTTGCTGATTTAGTTGCTATAGGCTGCGATTTACCAGTTGTAGAACTGTCGGTGCGCTATCACCGTTCAATTCAATTGGGTATGGCAGTGCTGGTAAAAACTCGCATGGCTGAGGTGACTGGTGTGCGAATCAATTGGGATTACGCCATTATCTCAACTGATGGACAACAATTGTACGTCACTGCCAAGGTGACTTTAGTCGCTTTAGATCGCGAAAGAGGCAAGATTATGCGTCAGTTGCCAGCTAGTGTTAAGGATGCATTGGCTAAAATTTTAGTATTAAATAATAATTGAACAACAAAGGTTGTAAACACCACTTGAAGAAAAATTCAGCTATTCTGAATTCAGGTGTCAGAATCAAGACGCAGTTTCTTTTTCTGACTCCTGAATTTAGGTTTCTGAATTCTTCTTCAAGCTTCACCTTTTATTAGCAAAAGTGAAGTATATATTGTTACTTGCCAGTTTGGATCTGCGACAGATTTTGAGCAAACTGCGTTACGTAATGCCAAATATCTTGTGGAGTAATGCCAAAACTAATATTTAATAAAACAAGGATTGCCGCAAGAGTTAATGCAGTGCTCACGGTTGCTTTCAGCAATTTCCATAATATTATGAAGACTATCCAAGCTACAATCAACGTAATAATCATATTTATTAATTCCTTAATAATTGCCCTTGTCTGAAAGTGGTTGACTCAGAAAGGGTAAGTTTTTTTGGTAATAATCACTGGTATAAAAGATGCTAAACCCAGTTTTTCATATCTACTAAAATGGGGCTTTTTGAGATAATTAGCCTGAAGATATTTTACCTAAAAACGAGAGAATTATTTATGTGATCAACGGGTTTTATTTGCAAAGTTTTTGTAAAGCTTTTTTATTTTTTTGTAGATAAATTATAGCTCATAAGAAATTATTGTTAGTTTAACTCTGGCGATCGTCAAGAGTACTAATTAGACCTATTTCAAAAATACAAAATTTGCCCAACCTGCGGGATCGTGCTACATCCCCCAACCCCTTCTCCCAAAATTGCGATCGCGGGAGCCAAGCCAATTTCAAAGTCCCTCTCCCAAGCTTGGGAGAGGGATTTAGGGTGAGGGCTTT
>CAXUOL010000373.1:4302-6803 GCA_964252435.1 uncultured Nostoc sp. | reverse complement strand
AAACTACAAAAAATTGTTAAAACAACTAACTAATACCGTATTTCCAGCCTCGGTCTTCCGACTAGAGAGTGGTTTAACTTTTATTCATCAAGAAATTCCCACTACTCCTGTAGTTGTGGCGGATGTTTGGGTGCGTGCTGGAGCCAGCTTAGAGCCAAAACCGTGGTTCGGTATGGCGCACTTTTTAGAACACATGATTTTTAAAGGTACGGCGACGCTACCCCCTGGAATGTTCGATTCCAAAGTGGAAAACCGGGGTGGCGTGAGTAATGCAGCAACAAGCTATGATTATGCTCATTATTCACTCACCACAGCTGCTACTTATTTAAAAGATACTCTTCCCTACTTGGGAGAACTACTACTCAATGCGGCAATTCCAGAAGATGAATTTAGCCGGGAACGGGATGTAGTGCTAGAGGAAATTCGCTCTTGTCAAGATGATTCCGATTGGATAGGATTTCAAGCGCTGATTCAAAGCATCTATCCACATCATCCTTACGGACGTTCGGTGCTGGGTACTGAGCAAGAACTGATGCAGCAATCACCAGAAGCAATGCGCTGTTTTCACCACGCCCACTATCAGCCGGAAAATATGACGGTGGTAATTGCTGGAGGTATAGCCCAGCAACCAGCTTGGGAAATGGTAAATCATTCATTTGCTGATTTTGGCGAACGCTCGAATTGTCCGCAGTTGGAGAAAGTGACAAAGCCAGCGATAGCAGGAATTCATCGTCAAGAGTTGTGTTTACCACGCATAGAGCAAGCGCGATTGTTGATGGCGTGGCTGGTACCCGGAGTAGAAGATATTCGTACTGGCTATGGTTTAGATTTTTTGTCAGTGTTATTGGCAGAAGGGCGAACTTCGCGTTTAGTGCGCGATTTGCGAGAAGATTTGCAATTGGTACAGGGAATTTGCAGTAGTTTTTCTCTACAACGGGAATCGAGTTTATTTACAATTACTGCTTGGTTAGAATCAGAAAATCTGGAGGAAGTTGAGTCTTTAATTTGCACTCATTTGGATGATTTGCAGACTAAAGGAATTAGTGAACAAGAACTTGCTCGTACACGCAGACTTCTATGTAACGAGTATGCGTTTTCTACCGAAACGCCAAATCAACTTACAGGGCTTTATGGATATTACAATACCATTGCCCAAGCTGAATTAGCTGTGACATATCCCCAGCAGATTCAGTCTTTTGATGCCCAAGAATTGCAAAAATTAGCTAAACAGTATCTCTCGCCACAGAATTACGCGGTTACTGTACTTAAACCGTGTTAGTTATTGAGCATTGGGCATGGGGCATGGGGCATGGGGCGTTAGTTTTTGACAAATGACAAATGACAAAGGACAAAGGACAAATGACAACCTTGCTACAAAAATCGCCCATCCATCGCACTGTATTGAACAATGGCCTTGTCGTGCTGGTGGCAGAAAATCCGGCTGCGGACATTATTGCAGCGCGAATCTTTGTGCGTGCCGGTAGTTGTAACGAAAACCGGGAGCAAGCAGGGTTGGCACATTTGTTATCAGCAGTGATGACAAAGGGATGTGATGGACTTTCTAGCTTGGAAATTGCTGAAAAAGTCGAGTCTGTAGGGGCGAGTTTGAGTGCGGATGCTGGCACTGATTATTTTTTGCTATCTTTCAAGACGGTAACATCCGATTTTGGGGAAATTTTAGCATTGGCAGGGCAGGTTTTGCGATCGCCTACTTTTCCCGAAACTCAAGTGGAACTAGAACGGCGTTTAGCACTCCAGGATATTCGTTCTCAAAAAGAGCAACCGTTCAATGTCGCCTTTGAACAAATGCGGCAGGTAATGTACCAAAATCATCCATACTCGATGTCAGTGCTGGGAGATGAATCCACCATGAGCCGCTTAACTCGTGCGGATTTAGTGGAGTATCACCAGACTTATTTCCGTCCAGATAATGTCGTAATTAGTATTGCTGGTAGAATCACACCCACAGATGCAGCAGCGTTGGTGGAAGAAGTTTTTGCTGATTGGCAATCTCCATCTCAGGCACTACCAATACTAAATTTACCTGAGATTAAGGTAGAACCGCAGGTAAGACTAAAGCCAATACAGACACAACAATCAATCGTGATGCTTGGATATTTGGGAACATCGGTGAGTTCTGTTGACTACGCCGCCCTGAAGTTGCTATGTACCTACTTAGGAAATGGGCTTTCTAGTCGCTTGTTTGTCGAATTGCGGGAAAAACGTGGTTTAGCTTACGAAGTATCCGCCTTTTACTCCACAAGGCTATTTCCAGCCTCCTTTGTAGTTTATATGGGTACAGCACCAGAAAATACCAGCATTGCCCTAGAAGGACTGCGTACAGAAGTAGATTTATTGTGTACCACCGAAGTATCCGAAAGCGCACTCCAAGCTGCTAAAAACAAGATCCTGGGGCAATACGCCTTGGGTAAACAAACGAACGGGCAAATTGCTCAGATATACGGTTGGTATGAAATTTTGGGCTTAGGAATTGATTTTGA
>CAXUOL010000373.1:0-4202 GCA_964252435.1 uncultured Nostoc sp. | reverse complement strand
GACCAAGCGGCTGTACCATTAGCATGAGAATATTCTGGGAGTGAATTCCATGCAAAGCAGCCTGACAGCAAGTATTTTGAGTTATTTAAAATTACTAGACCCAACTGTAAATCGCTGTAAAATGGAAAAACGGCAAAAGGATTGGTGGCCAAAGAGGTCTAAATCTTTATCAGCTATTAAAATACTCTTGTTCTTGGCTACGCCTCTGTTTATTACCTCAACGACTCTAATATCAATAGCAGCCCCACAAAAAATTGCCCAAGTAAATCCTGGAAATAGCATCAACCGCCCTAGCCTGAAAGTTGGTAGCCAAGGCGAACGTGTGACTGAACTTCAGGCAGCTCTGAAACTTTTGGGTTTTTATTCTGGTGCAGTAGATGGCATTTATAGTGAAAATACAGCTAGTGCTGTTTCCCGATTTAAACAAGCAGCTGGCTTGAATCCAGATGGCGTTGTTGATGCCAGCACTTGGCAACGACTTTTTCCGAATCAACCAGTAGCAGCATCAACCGCCCCTTCATCCCAGCCAAGATTTAACTCAGCGACAAATTTTCCTGTTCCAACCCAGGCTAGTAACCTCGCCAACGTTGCAAATCCCAACCCCAACCCTCCTAGACAAGCTGTAACCCAAGTTCCGACTAGACCAGAACCGAAACCTACTACTCCAAAAAAAGCTGTAACCCAAGTTACAAGCAACCCTGAACCAAAACCTGCTACTCCCAGAAAAACTACAACTTCTAGCACAAAGAAAACGCCGAAGCGTACTACATCAACTACTCGAACTCAGTCAAACACAACTACTAAACGGACTCCTGGTATTCAATACACCTCAGAAGGATTGCCAATTTTGCGTATAGGGTTACGTGGTTCTGAAGTTGTTAAATTGCAACAACAACTGAAAAAGCTTGGTTTCTTGAAAGGTGATGCCGATGGAGACTTTGGCGAGACAACCGAAGCAGCGGTGAAAGCTGCACAAAAACGCTATGGTTTAGAAGCTGACGGCGTAGTTGGTGGCTCTACCTGGGAGGTTCTTTTGCGGCGTTAACCGTATCCCTAATCTTCAAGCTTGGTAATCTAGCGTCTCACCCGTCCGTAACCAGAGGTGCAGACAACATTTCGGCGTGAGCGCTCAAACTAGATACTTTATGTCTTGGAAATCTCTAATGACTGAGGTTTCTCTAAGTCGAGAAACCTTTGTAGGGTTTTTGCGCTCCACACTGTTTTTTATGAATTTAATGCGGTACATCCTGCAATACGATAAGGATATACCGATTAGAAGTATCTCTCTTAGCAGCACTGAAAAATTACATTGATTTTAGGCTGATAAAAGATGATGGCAACTTTAGGAGTCAAGCACAACAATACCTAATCGTGTTACAGATCACAACTGACAATAGTGAAATTAATTAAACTGACTGCTAAATCCTCTAAAAAAACTTATGCAACACTTTTTATTAACTTGGCTCGGTACTGCGGTGGCGTTATTTATTACTGCTAATATCGTTCCGGGATTCTTTATCAAGAATTTTCTGACTGCCTTAATTGCTGCCCTTGTTATTGGTCTAGTTAATGCGTTTATTAGACCAATTTTGCAGATTTTGACGTTTCCAATTACCTTACTCACCTTTGGTTTATTTACATTGGTGATTAACGCCTTAGCCCTTTGGCTGGCAAGTGTCCTAACTCCTGGTTCTGGTTTTGAGATTCAGGGCTTTTTACCTGCTTTGTTAGGTTCAATTGTGCTAGCAATTGTTTCTAGCATAATCAACTATTTTTTGAGAGTTGTTGACTAGAAAAATTAGGGAACTCATGTAATACTAATATTTAAAGCTTGGGCAACAGCAAGAGTTACCGCTCCCGGTTGCCCTTGTATTTGGAAAATTTGTTTAGGAACTAAAAACTTCACTCGCAATTCCTCTATGTTTGTAAAGGGGAAAACAGTCAATGATGTTAGTTGAGAGGCTGCAAGAATAGCAGCTGCTTCTGCTACGCTAGGTGTATCTACTTTATCGTCGGTAATTGTGGCAGGATTGGGGACACAGACAGAGCGAAGTATTTGGGCAGAAAAGGTTTTTAAGGGCAAATTGCGGAGGCGACAAAGTTTGACTAAGCCAACTTCCGAGGCTTTACTGTCAATGGTAGCAATACCTGCGATCGCACTTGGAAAAAGTTGATTTTCTCGAAATACTTGCTCAATTGCCCAATCAATCAACTCCCATGAGGTTCCCCATTTACAACCGATTCCTACCCATAAAACCTGTTGCACTTGGTATATTTCCTTATTCAATTCGTCAGGATTTGGTTTACTCCAACAGCCAACCAAATAAATCTCCTACCGTCAGCCTCAACTCACTTGCAAAATCTGGCACAGGGAGTAAAGCTTCTAATTCATCCAACATGACTGGCTGTTGATTGCGGATATACACAAATACCGTTTGTTCTTCTGGATCAATCAGCCAACCCATTTGTGTTTCATAATTCAGACAATGTAAAATATTTTTTGTAACTTTCGTTTGTCTTTGGTCAGGCGAAAGGATCTCGATAGTCCAATCGGGAGCTGCTGAAAATAAATTTGCTACCCTGCCATTTTCTTTGCGAGGTATTCTCTCCCAAGTAAATACCGCTACATCCGGGATAATTGATCTGCCACCAAAAGTACACCGCAGTTCTGGATATGCTCGTGCAACTCTTTGGGGTTTCAAAACACCATTAACAGTAATAATCAGTTCACCTTGAATAGTGCTATGTTCTCCCTGAGCCATTGGTTTTTGAATAATTTCACCATTAATGTATTCACTAGCGGGCTTCGTTTCCGGTAACATGAGAAACTCTGCCAAAGTTATGTTTTTTGATCGTGTCCCTACCATAAGCGATCGCCTCCAGTCCAGCAATTCTAATTAAAAAACTGCAAAGTACACAAAGAAGCTTTAACTTAACTCTTACTCTGCGTACCTTTGCGCTACCTCAGCGTAACTTTAGGTTAAAAAAATATTACATCCTTTCCAATACCTGAATTCCCAACAAAGATAATCCCAACTTCAGAGTTCTAGCAGTCAAATCACATAAAACTAAACGGGATGTCCTCTGCGGTTCCTTTGCTTGTAGTATAGGACAGCGATCATAGAATTGGTTAAACTTCTGACTTAGTTCAAACAAATACTCACATAAACGATTGGGCAGCAAGTCTTGCTCTACACTACTAATAACTTCATCCAGTTGAAGTAAATATTTTGCTAGTGCTAATTCTGTTTCATGCTGCAACAAAACGGCATTATTTCCCAACTCTTTAAAGTTAATATTACCCTTGCGGCTAATCCCATGAATCCGCGCATAAACATATAGCATATAAGGTGCAGTATTACCTTTAAGATCCAGCATTTTGTCGTAGCTGAAGATGTAGTTACTGGTGCGATTTTGGCTTAAGTCCGCATACTTAACTGCGCTGATTCCAACTACCCTAGCAACTTCATTAATAAATTCTTCAGTTTCAATACGTTCTTCTTTTTGTAATCTAGCTGTTAGGTCTGCATGAGCACGAGAAACAGCTTCATCTAACAAATCCCGCAACCGCACACTATCCCCAGAACGAGTTCTGTATCTTCTACCATCTTCCCCAAGCACCAACCCAAAGGGCACATGTACTAATTCCACATCATCGGGAACCCATCCGGCTTTGCGTGCTACCTGGAAAAATTGGGCAAAATGGTTTCCTTGTCCAGCGTCTGTTACATAAATTATCCGCTTTGCTTCATCCTGCTGAATCCGGTAACGGAGAGATGCTAAATCTGTTGTGGCGTAGTTATAACCACCATCTGATTTCTGCACAATTAAAGGTAAGGGTTCACCTTCTCTATTTGTAAACCCTTCCAGAAAAACGCATTTTGCCCCTTGATTTTCTACCAGTAATCCAGATTTTTCTAAATCTTCCACAACTCCTGGTAATAAGGGATTGTAGAAAGATTCACCGCGTTCAATTAACTTGATATCCAGCAACTCATAAATTATTTGAAACTCCCGCCGCGACTGTTCGCACAATAGTTTCCAAGCATGGAGTGTATCTTCTGCACCTGCTTGTAATCTGACAACTTCTTGGCGTGCTGTCTCTTGAAAAGCTTCATCTGTATCAAACCGCAATTTGGCTTTGCGATAAAAAGAGACTAAATCACCAATATCTAAAGCATTAGCGGTGGTAAGCGCGTCTG
>CAXUOL010000372.1:0-6807 GCA_964252435.1 uncultured Nostoc sp. | reverse complement strand
TCACAAAGTGAAACTGAATCCAGCAACTTAGTAGCATACTACTAGCAACTAAAATTATAATTCTTTGGCGGTCTTCTGGCTTAGGAATACGAGCTTTTGCATCGGTGTCATTTCCTTCAATAAACTCTGGTATTGCCGTAATTAGTGCTGAAATTGTTGGCCAAAAAACGATTGTTCTGGGTGTAATTACATCTCGTTGATCTCCAAATGCAAAAACACTCACTAAGAATCCTGTGATTACTGCCCCGACTGGCATAAAAGTCCCAGGAACCCTCAAAGGATCTTCAGTTGTATACCAAGCTGTACCAGCAATTAAAAATAACCAACCGAAAAAGGCAATTATATCTTTGATATAACCTGTGGCAAAATATGAGAGTAACCAAGAAAAAACACTTAAATAAATAAATGTCTGCCAAGAATAAGCTTTGGGTGGAACTAATATTTTTCTAATTCCTGCATAAAGTCCTTCAGCAAATTTAAAAACCCCAAAGACATCTTTTAGTAGCGTATTCATATTCTTCCTTACACCTGACTAATCAATATTTTTCATCTAAATGAAACAAGTAATTTCTTGCTATTTGGAACGAAATAATAAAATAATGGTTATTGCAGTATAGCTTAGAGAATTTGCTATTAGTATAGTAGTAACTAAATTAGTATTTTGGAAATTAAGGGTGGTAAAACGACGCCGTTGCAGCCGCTGAGATGTTTGAGGCTCCTCTTCTTTTTTAGCAAATGATTCATTTAATGAGAATAGTAAAACCCTTAAAATGAAAAATTTCATCAAAAACGTAGTAAAAAAAATTATACAAGCAGTTAAAATAATTAAAGTCTGTGTATTGGACGATTTAAAGTTATTAAAAAACATATAGTTAATTAATTCTGATTTAACCTGTATTGGCAACAATGGTTCTGATACAAAAAATATCAACCAACCAATGACACTCGAAAACAGATTGATAGAGATTGCATAAAAAGTACTGGTTTTTTTGTCAAATTTTAGTCGAGAATGCAAAACATAAGCTTCGATGGGGATGGCAATCAGTACAAATAAAAAGTCAAACAGAAATCCACCAATGGGAAAAATCCTGGGAAGCATCCAATTGTCAGGCATAAATGGTTAAGGGTAAGGGTTAACTGTAGTGAGTATAACTGGGATAGTAAGGGTGATGGGGGAAATTATCCCATTGTTCTTGTCCTTTACTATGCGAGTGTGCCAGTATTCGTTTATTGATATTGTTAATAGATCGAACTGACCCTTGTACAGATGCGTTAGAGGGGCAGTTTCTCTACCTGAGAGTACAAGAGGTTAGGTAAGATTAAAGACTGCCATAGTTATAGCTTTTCGAGAGATGACAAGGAACGGTATTGGGATTCGGACGGCGCAAGTGCGTCAAGAACGGCTTATTGGTCAAATTCACGTCTACGATGGTCTGGGTAAAGGTAAATCTCAAGCGGCTTTGGGGGTGGTTTTGCGCTCTATTGGCTTGGGAATAAATACGCCTAGCAATTCTAATCGTGTTTTACTGTTGCGGTTTTTAAAAGGGCCAGAACGTGATTATGACGAAGATGGCGCGATCGCAGCTTTGCAACGCGGGTTTCCCCATTTAATTGATCAGGTTCGTACCGGGAGAGCGGAATTTTTTGGACATGAGGAAATTACCACCTTTGACCGAGATGAAGCAATGCGGGGTTGGGATGTCGCTAAAGGTGCGATCGCTAGTGGTTTATATTCAGTTGTCGTCTTGGATGAAATTAACCCGGTTCTGGATTTAGGTTTGCTACCAGTGGATGAAGTCGTAAAGACATTAAAATCTAAACCCCAAGAGTTGGAAATCATTGCTACCGGACGCGCCGCACCCCAAAAGTTGCTCGATATTGCAGATTTACACTCAGAAATGAAACCTCATCACCACCCAACAGCCAAAGCTCTCTTCCTGGAAGGGATTGAAATTTATACTGGTGCTGGTAAAGGCAAGTCTACCAGTGCTTTGGGCAAAGCTTTGCAGGCGATTGGTAGGGGAATTAATCATCCAGGATCTACACGTGTGTTGATTATGCAGTGGCTTAAAGGTGGTAGCGGCTATACAGAAGACGCAGCGATCGCCGCTTTGCAGCAGTCATATCCAGAAGTGGTGGATCATCAGCGTTGCGGTGGAGATGCGATCGTCTGGCGAAATTCTCGACAAGAATTAGATTATGTAGAAGCCGAACGAGGTTGGGAAATTGCCAAAGTTGCGATCGCCTCTGGACTGTATAAAACTATTATTCTCGATGAACTCAATCCCACCGTTGACTTAGAATTACTCCCTGTTGAACCCATTGTCCAGGCTTTACTCCGCAAACCCCGCGACACCGAAATTATTATCACTGGTCGCTGCCAAAATCCACCCGCGTATTTCGATTTAGCTAGCGTCCACTCAGAGGTTTATTGCCACAAACACTATGCTAATCAAGGTGTAGAACTTAAACGAGGGGTAGATTTTTAGGCGTTGGTGATTAGTTGATATGCTAGATTCTCTAGAAACATAACAAATTTATTTACCAAAATGGTAAACTTATATTAGTCTAGTAACGCATGGAAATCACCTTCGCTAACAGCAAACTGCAAAAGCTATGCGAACAACAAGACTTAGCGCAAAAAAAATTGGGTGCAAACTGTGCAAGGAAATTGACAGCCCGATTGGCTGACCTTGCAGCTGTTAGCTGTGTTAAGGAATTGTATGCAGGTCATCCCCATCCCTTAAAAGGAGATCGTACAGGTGAATTTGCAGTAAATCTAGAAGGTGGTAAGCGACTTGTATTTAAGCCAGATAACGACCCCATCCCCCTTACCGAGGATGGAAGCATTGATTGGTCACAAGTTACTGCTGCTTGTATTGTTTTTATAGGAGATTACCATGATTGAGACAACCCGTACCTTTACTCCAGATTGGACATCTCCTCCCGGTGATACCATCGCTGATATATTAGAAGAGCGTGATTGGACACAAGTACAGTTAGCAGAGCGATTAGGCTACACTACAAAACATATCAGCCAACTCATCAACGGCAAAGCACCGATCAACGAAGAAACAGCCCTGAAGCTAGAACGAGTTTTAGGGAGTACAACAGTATTTTGGCTCAATCGTGAAGCTCAATATCGCGCCGCTTTGGCACGGATAGAAGAAGAAAACCGCTTAAAGGATTGGACATCTTGGTTAGATCAGTTACCAGTCAAAGACTTGATGAACCAAGGTGTAATTCCTAAGTGCCGTTTAATTGCCAAGAATAAGCCTGGTTTGGTAAAAAAGTTACTGCAATTTTTCGGTGTTGCCTCGCCGGAAAATTGGCAGAATTATTATGCAGGTATGGAAGTTGCTTTTCGTCGTACATGCGAAGATCAAAGTGATGTTGGTGCTATTTCCAGTTGGTTACGGTTGGGGGAAATAAGAGCAGAACAACTAGACTGTCCCAAGTACAGTAAACCAAAATTTGAAAAGGCGGTGCGGGAAATTCGCACTTTGACGGTGTTACCGCCAGAGGAGTTTGAACCACAGATGCAAAAGTTGTGTTGGGAAGCAGGGGTTGTGCTTGTTTTAGTACCATCAATCAAGAAAGCGCACGTCAGTGGTGTTGCCCGATGGTTAAACCTGCATAAGGCACTGATTCAACTTTCGCTTTATGGTAAAACCAACGATCGCTTCTGGTTTAATTTTTTCCATGAAGCAGCACATATTTTGCTACATGATAAGGAAAATATTTTTCTTGATGAATGGAATAGTGGGGAAGTTTTGAAATCGGAGCAGGAGGGCGAAGCAGATAAATGGTCGCGGGAATTTTTGATCTCACCTGAGTGTGAGTGGGAATTAGCGAAGCTTAAATCTAAAACTGACGTGATTGATTTTGCAGAACGTATCAGTATTCATCCTGGTATTGTTGTAGGTCGGCTGCAACACGATCATCTAATTGATCTGTCTTGGATGAACGATTTAAAGGTGAATTTGCATTTTCAAGAGCTAAAAAGTGTGTGAGTGAAGTCTGGCAGACTAGGGGGAATTTTTATTTTTGGGTAGTTAGAATATTTTGCACAAAGCGATCGCGTCCTACTGCCTTTGCTTTATACAACGCCCGATCCGCTGCGGCAATCATTTCTTCTAAGTCAGAATCTGGCTGAGGAATTTCTGTCGTAAACCCAACACTAATAGTTACGTAAGAACTAACTTGGGAATTTTGATGAGGAATTGCTAGTGTTCGGACAGTATGACAAATTTCGTCGGCAACATGAGTCGCTCCCTTGGTGTCTGTGTTAGGTAAAATCACTGCAAATTCTTCCCCACCATAGCGGGCAACTAAATCTCCGGGACGTTTAATCATATCTTTGATAGCTTGAGCAATTTTCTGAAGACAGCGATCGCCTACCCGATGACCATAGGTATCATTATATAATTTGAAGAAATCAACATCGCAAAGAATCAGAGAAAGCGGACGTTGCTCGCGTTTTAGGCGCTGCCATTCTTGGTAAAAATACTCTTCAAACCGGCGGCGATTAGCTATTTGAGTTAATCCATCGATAGTAACTAATCGCTGCAATTCCAGATTCACGGCTTCCAGTTTTTGCTGTAACTGAGATTGCTGAATCAAGCGTTTTACCCGTTGTCGCAAAACTGGCCAGTGAATCGGTTTGGTAACAAAATCCATTGCTCCCACTGCAAATGCACGGTCAACTGACTCTTGATCTTCAAGTCCTGTAATCATTAAAATTGGAGTGTGCTTATTACAATCCAGAAGTTCCAACTGAGTGCAACACTCGAATCCATCCATATCCGGCATTATGGCATCAAGGAGTACTATATCAGGGTGCAGTTGGTTAAAAAGATTTATTGCCTCTATGCCATTTTGAGCTTCTGCTATTTGATAACTTTCCCGCTCTAAGAAATGCCGCAATATCAGGCGAATAAAAGGTTCATCATCAACAATTAAAACTAAAGATTGGCTTTCTTGAGCAGTGGCTTTCATGGTGCTTCCTTCGCAAGTTCTTTTTCTAAGGCAGTTTTAACTTGTTCATATTCCTGATACAGTAATGAAAGTAATTCTAGATTGTTTTCTAAGTTACTGCTGTCTGCCTGTACTTCTAACACCTTGCAAAGGTGAGCTAGGGCGATCGCTCCAATAGAAGCACTGCTGGACTTGAGTTTGTGCGCTGTCTTCCATATAGTCTGGATATCCTGAGTTGCGATCGCTGTGCTGATATGTTGCACTAGTCTAGCTGTTTCTGTAAGATAACATTCAATTAGTTCAGCAAATGCCACACGATCTCCTCCGACCATAAACTGCAAGGATTGGAGAATTTTGGCATCAATTTTGGCACTTTTTAATGTCTGGTTTTGCCCTGACTGTAAGATATTTGACGAAGGTTGCAATTCTAGGCCCATCACTTCCCTTTGTTGTTTGATGGAAGTGAATTCAGAATTTCTTTGGCGTGGACATTTACTGAGTGCCTGAGCTAACTCTTGCAGTTGAATGGGTTTGCTAAGGTAGTCATCCATACCAGCGGCAAGACAAATTTGGCGATCGCCCTGCATGGCATTGGCAGTTATGGCGATGATATGGGGACGAAAACCTACCCCCCATTCTTGACAGATTCTCCGAGTTGCTTCTAAACCATCCATTTTGGGCATGTGAACATCCATCAACACTACGTCGAATCGCTGTTTTTGCAGAGCTACGATCGCTTCTAGCCCATTGCTGACGACATCTGCGCCATAACCTATTTTCTGTAACATCAGTAGAGCAACTTTCTGATTAACAACCGTGTCCTCTGCCAGAAGAATTCGCAGTGGCAGTCGATGGCCCAAATGCCGATCTACCAAGGGAAAATGAGAAATACTGCCGATCCTCGGCTGATTTCCCAAAACACGAGTCATAACATCGTAGAGTTGAGAGTGTTTGATGGGTTTACTCAAAGAAGCAGCAAACTGGACATCATTAAAGTCAGAAGAAGTTTCTACTTTCGCTAAAGAGGTCATAATCACCAAAGGCAGATTTTGACAACCAGATTGCTTGCGGATTTGACGAGCTAGAGTTATGCCATCCATTTCCGGCATCTGCATATCTAAAATAGCAATATCAAACTGCGTTCCCTGAGCAAGTTTAACTAAAGCTTCTTTTCCAGATTTGGCAGCATAAGTTTCCATCTGCCAAGACTGTGCTTGCAAGCTGAGAATTTGGCGATTGGTTAGATTGTCATCTACAATCAATAGTCGCTTGGTGGCAAGCAGCGATCGCGAAGTGCTTAATTCAGCTTGTACTGACTGAGCAGCCACTTTGGTAGTAATGGTGAAGTAAAATGTTGAACCTGGTGAAGAGTCAGGAGATGATAATAATTTTCCATTATCCCATCTAGGGCTAGGATTGCCACCAATAAATCCCTGGCTTTCTACCCAAAGAGTGCCGCCCATCATCTTACTGAGCCGCTTACTAATCGCCAATCCTAGCCCTGTGCCACCATATCGTCGAGTCATGGAGACATCAGCCTGAGTGAAGGGTTGAAATAATCGCTCTATTTTCTCTGGTGCGATGCCAATACCTGTATCTTTGATCGCAAATTGAATTTCGTAGAGAAGTTGCTCTTTTTCAACAGGTATCGGGGACTGGGCATAAGAGGCAGAGGGGCAGAGGGGCAGAGGGGCAGAGGGGAAAGACTTACTGCTACTTCTCCTCTGCTCCCCTGCTCCCCTGCTCCCCTGCTCCCTTGCTCCCCTGCTTTCCACTCCCCCACTTCCCCCATAGAATAATGTCGTATAAATCAATTAATTAATTATTAAA
>CAXUOL010000371.1:0-6822 GCA_964252435.1 uncultured Nostoc sp. | reverse complement strand
GTTTCCCCAGAACACAAACTGCGAATTGTCCAAGCACTGCAACGCCGGGGTCGATTTGTGGCAATGACAGGCGATGGTGTCAACGATGCTCCAGCCCTCAAACAAGCCGATATCGGTATTGCAATGGGTATTACTGGCACTGATGTCAGTAAAGAAGCCAGTGACATGGTGTTACTTGATGACAACTTCGCCACCATTGTCAGCGCCACCAAGGAAGGTAGAGTTGTTTATACCAACATCCGCCGCTTTATTAAATACATCTTGGGCAGTAACATTGGTGAAGTTCTCACAATTGCAGCTGCACCCTTAATCGGTTTGGGAGGCGTTCCCCTGACTCCCTTACAAATTTTGTGGATGAACTTGGTGACAGACGGTTTACCAGCCTTAGCATTAGCTGTGGAACCTCCAGAACCGGATGTCATGCAACGTCCGCCTTTTAGTCCCCGCGAAAGTATTTTCGCTAGGGGATTGGGTTCTTACATGATTCGCATTGGTATAATATTTGCCATTATCACCATTGCCTTAATGTGGTGGGCTTATCAACATAGCCATGCCCCAGGCTATCAGGGCGATCGCGATACTTGGAAAACAATGGTATTTACTAGCTTGTGTATTGCCCAAATGGGTCATGCGATCGCTATTCGCTCCAACAACCGATTAACTATTGAGATGAATCCCTTCTCCAATATCTTTGTACTAGCGGCTGTTGTCGTCACCACGATTTTGCAGTTGATGCTAGTTTACGTCCCACCCCTGCGAGATTTCTTTGGTACTCACTACCTGAATATGCAAGAGTTGGGGGTTTGTATTGGCTTCAGTGCCTTAATGTTCGTCTGGATTGAAGCGGAGAAGATATTTTTGCGGATTATGGGCAAGAAGGCCGTTTGAAAAAGTGAGGAGTTAGGAGTTAGGAGTTAGGAGTTAAAAGTTAGAAGTTATGAGTTAAAAAACATTTTGTATTTAAAACTCAAAACTTAAAATTCCTCACTCCTCATTCATAACTTCTAACTCTTAACTCCTCACTCTTAACTTTCCACCATGTACCTAAAAACTCTAAGCCTCCGACAATTTCGCAATTATCAAGACCAAAAGGTTGAGTTTACTGCTGCTAAAACAATTTTGGTAGGTAATAACGCTCAGGGAAAGTCGAACTTGTTGGAGGCGGTGGAGTTGCTGGCGACATTGCGATCGCACCGCATGACCCGCGATCGCGATTTAGTTCAAGAAGGGGAAGCCATAGCCCAAATTGATGCTATCCTTGAGCGACAAACAGGTGTTAGTGACCTGACCTTAACCCTGCGCCGTAATGGTCGCCGTAGCGTTGCTCTCAATGGCGAATCGATCCGCCGTCAAATGGACTTTCTCGGCGTTCTGAATGCAGTCCAATTTTCCAGCCTGGATTTAGAACTAGTACGCGGCGGCCCGGAAGGTCGCCGCAACTGGTTAGATACACTATTAATTCAACTCGAACCAGTTTATGCTCACATTTTGCAGCAGTATAACCATGTATTACGCCAGCGCAATGCCTTTTTAAAACGCCATGTAGAGACGTTGGATGCAACATCTTTACAATCAGAACTAGCGCTGTGGGATGCACAGTTAGCTACTACAGGAACTAGGGTAATTAGACGACGCGATCGCGCTATCCAAAGATTAGCTCCTATTGCTACCACCTGGCACGGCAGTATCAGCGGCAGTACAGAAGTTCTGCAAATCAAGTACCTGTCGAATATTCCTTTAGAGGACAACCATCCAGAAGAAGTGCAGCAAGCTTTTTTAGCAAAAATTCAGCAGCGAGCCGTTGCTGAAATGCACCAAGGCACGACTCTTGTCGGCCCACATCGAGACGAAATAGAATTAACTATTAACCAGACACCCGCTCGTCAATATGGTTCTCAAGGTCAACAACGAACGCTGGTTCTAGCCTTAAAATTAGCTGAATTACAATTAATTGAAGAAGTCGTCAAAGAGCCACCATTACTATTACTGGATGATGTTCTTGCCGAACTAGATTTATCCCGCCAAAATCAATTACTTGATGCTATTCAAGACCGCTTTCAAACTCTGATTACTACCACTCACTTGGGTTCTTTTGATTCCCAGTGGTTGAAGTCATCCCAAATTCTTTTGGTGAAAGCAGGAGAGTTAACAATTAAAAATTAAAAATTTATTCAAAGATCAATAGACCTCTTGCATAAATCAAAAATAAAGAACCCCACCCCGGATTTGAGTAAAGCAAACGCTCCCCTCCCCAAGGCATCGGGGAGGGGTATTAGGGACTTTTGCAAAAGGTCTAATACGCTTAAGTTAAGGGTTATTGGTGTAGATAATTGGTCTTGAAAGATGCGATAAATTGCGTCTCTAGATCAGGGTTTTGTTGCTCATTCTGAACTGTATTGATTTAAAGATATTTTAATACGGGGATTTATAGCATCCATCTGTATGCCTCTACTCTGATTTTTTGTGATGTTTTTCAAACCTTTTAAAAACATTCAGAACCAAAAAAGTCAGCATAGCACTGATTAATCCTAACTGCCATAAACCACAGCCAGCAGCAATTCCCAATGCAGACGAAACCCAAATAGCCGCTGCTGAGGTGAGTCCGTGAATTTCAAGTTGCTGTGATTCTTGAGAAGATTGGCGCACAATTTCTCCAGCACCGAGAAATCCTACACCAGCTGCAATCCCTTGAATCACCCGGCTAAGTGCATCAGGACTAGCTTGCAGTCCTGCTGTTTGCAGCATAATTATCAAGGTAAATAAGGCTGAACCTAAACTCACCAGGATATGAGTTCTTAAACCAGCTGGTTTGCGCCTAATTTGGCGTTCTAAGCCGATGATTGCTCCAGTAAGCAATGCAGTACATAGCCGGAAGCTGATATTCAGCCAATCATCAGTTGCAAGGTAGTAAGTGTTTGACAATGTTCAGTCTGATATGGAGAATTTTATATACTAGGTTAAATCGTAATATTTTTATAAAAATAGTACAAAACTATTCTAATGTTTTATTAATGGAGTTTAATCCAATGGGTGTAGTGCAATAGCCTATCTCATATTCAGATTCTATCAATTCACTGATGGTTTTGAAACCGAGAACTAATATTTTCCATTATTAAGATTATTTTTCAATAAGATATTATTCTGGCCAATGAATGGAGATTTGCATTGTTAAATTGTGGCAGTGATCGTAATTTGGGCAAACTACATGAATTTTAAGTTTATTAAATAGTTTTTTGGCTATTTAAAATAACTTAGCCACAAAATTATACCTTAAATTGTTAAATTTAACCCATACACTCAACAATTAAATATGATACAGCCATGTACAAGTCAAGCAAATCAGCTATTCAGCGTATTTAAGCTTGCTAAAGTACACAACGATTCGTCTCAAAGCCAGGTATAAAGCCTGTTTTACTTCTGACTACTAAATTCTGAATTCTGAATTCTGCTGTAAGTCCTGAGTACTTTTTATTCAGAAGTCAGTGGATTAACCTGATAACATACCAAAAAGAAATGGCTGTGGCTGCAAATAGACAACTAACAAATTGAGTGAATAAACTCTACTGGCTAGATCAAATTAAACTACAAGACCGCGCCAAAGTAGGTGATAAAGCCTTTTACTTGAGCAAAATTATCCAGCGTGGCTATCCGGTGATGCCTGGTTTTGTAGTTTCGGCGGAAATTTTGCGACAATTTCTCGAAAATCTCAATAGTTCGGAATCATTAGTAGCTGACTTACCCTATTCTTCACTACACCTGGATGTCACTAATTGGCGTCAACTTCAGCAGGTGGCTAGTCGCTTGCGTCAAGAAATTCTGACTGCGACTGTAACCCAGGAGTGGGTAAGTGCAATTTTCCAAGCCGCTAGAGAGTGGAAAACTAGCTGTTTGATTCTTCGACCTTCCTTGGCAGTATCAACTGCTACTCCAGGTATGAAGAATATATCGGGTTTACTGGAGTCGGTATTTTGCCAGTGCGAACCGGAAGCGATCGCACTGGCTCTAAAGCGTACCTGGAGTCAAATATTTCGGGCCCGGAGTCTATTATATTGGCAGCACTTAGGAATTAATCTACAACAAATTAATCTCGCAGTGTTGGTGCAACCTGTTGAAAATGCGATCGCCAGTGGCTCACTCACAACCAATCCCTCTGGGTGGGAAATTGAAGCTACTTGGGGATTAGGAATCGCGATCGCTCTTGGCGAAGTACAGCCAGATGTTTACTACATTCAACCAGAAACTGGGGTTGTGCTTGAGCAACAACTGGGTAATAAAATCCTGGCTTATGGTGTTGATGATGCAGCATCTGGAACTTTTTCGCAACCCGTACCCAACTCAGTGCCAACACCAGATCGCAATTGTCTAATTACCTATTTACTTCTAGAAGCACAACAAAAACAGTACTCTTTACAAGAAGAATACTTACAACAAATAATTGCTCTGGGAACTCAACTGGTAAGTGAACTAGGTAAAACTTTTACCATTAAGTGGACTATCACTCAACAAACGACACCTGACAAGCTCTACATCACACAAGTTAGTCCTTCCCAATCAATTCCCCACATACACTTCATTCGGGGACTAGGGGCAGCCGGGGGACGTGTTGCAGGCACTGCCCTGGTAATTATTAATCCGCAACAGAAACCCGAACAACTACCGAAGGGAGTAATTTTAGTAGTACCAACGATTACACCTGATTGGTTGCCATTATTGCAACAAGTTGGTGGTATTATCACAGAAAAAGGGGGATTAACTAGTCACGCGGCAATTCTAGCTAGAGAATTAGGTATCACAGCAGTAGTAAACGCAACATCTGCCACAACTTTAATCCAAACTGGCGAACGATTGCTGCTTGATGGCGACAGAGGAGAAGTTTATCGCATCAAAGGAGACTCAAAGGAGGAGATGGACAGAGAAAGAGAAGAAAATCTTCTTTCCTCCCATCACCCCAACCCGAAAGCGCCTCATCCTGCTGTTACGTCTCATCTACCTATGATTGCTACCCAACTGCTGGTTAACTTGAGTCAGTCCACTTTAATAGAAGAAGTGCAAAACCTGCCTGTGGATGGAGTGGGATTGTTGCGTTCCGAATTGATGGTACTAAATATATTGAATGGGCAACATCCCAATAGTTGGATTTTAAGCGGGCGTCAGGCAGAATTGTTAGAGTTATGGTCTGAGCAGATTATGCAATTTGCTCGTGCCTTTGCTCCAAGACCAGTTTTTTATCGTTCTTTAGATTGGCGATCGCAAGATTTACCATCATTGCGTGATAGTTTAGAATATTCGCCACAATCGATGTTAGGTGAACGCGGCACTTTTAGCTATTTACGAAATCCCGCAGTATTTGAGCTAGAACTGAAAGCTTTGGTGAGTGTACAGCAAGCTGGCTACAGCAATGTCAATCTCATATTACCCTTTGTGCGGACTGTAGAAGAATTTGTCTTTTGCCGTCGCAAAGTTGAGCAAGCTTTTTTAACCGAAGTAGCGCAGTTTCAATTGTGGATGATGGCAGAAGTGCCAAGTGTCTTGTTTTTATTACCAGAATACGTCAAAGCAGGTGTGGCGGGAATTTCTATTGGTACAAATGACCTAACCCAATTATTGCTAGGAGTGGATCGAGAACAAGGACAGCTAGCAAAAGTATTTAATGAACGTCATCCAGCAGTTATGAGTGCGATCGCTCAACTGATCCAGATGGCTAAAAGTGCCAGTATACCTTGTTCAATCTGCGGTCAAGCACCAGCTCTCTATCCAGAAATTATTGATAAATTAGTGGAATGGGGTATTACTTCTATTTCTGTTGAACCGGAAGCAGTCGAGCGAACATATCAGACGATCGCTCGTGCTGAACAACGGTTAATTTTAGAAGCAGCAAGACGAAAACTGCATTAGTTAGGAGAGTAATTCAATTTTGGATTTTAGATTGTGGGCTTAACCCAAGCGTATTGGCTGATAAATGGTCGCATGAGGCGATCGCGCGATCAATTCAGCTACAGTCCCGTCAATTAGTCATTGAACTTAACCTCAAAAACTGATGGAAACCAACAAAGTCAAACTACTTAACTTTTCTGGTGCTTACATCGATGCGAAGTACATTCAAAACGTCGAAAACTATCCCATCCAAAACCGTACTATCGTCATCAATCCCCAAGCCTCAGATGCCCATCTCAGCGAGGCTCCCGCCAGCGTTATTCCCGCTTTTTCATCCACCATTCTTAACGATACCATCATCCAAAAAGCAGAATCCTTACTTTTGCTTGAGGTGGTTGAAACTAACAACATTGCCAAGATCATTTTTGAGCAAAACTGGGATTTATTAGGTAATCTTATTGATGGCTTTCCCAAAGATGTACCGCTGTGGCGTTCTCCCCAGGATGAGGCAGAAATCGTAGAAATCGATCCTTATTCAATGACAAGACAATGGAGTACGCCCCAGCAAAAAGAAAAGTTTTCCGTCAAGGTTAACTTATGGTTTGCTCCTTCTCATTCTGATTGTGCCATCCATAACCAGCACGACTTTATCGAGATTCATACCCAAATCTTTGGTCAGGGAAGAATGCAGAAATTTAAAGTTAAAGCATTCAACTCCCTTTACGAAGATATGTTAATGAGTCCAGGATATACCACATTTGTTCCATTTTGCCAGGTTCAGGAAAATCAAAAATATGTCTATCCTTGGCATCAATACTATGCCGATACAGACTGTATTTGGTTAGCGATCGAATATCACCCTACTAAAGCTAGCTGATCAGTTAAGGATAATCGTAGTAGCGCGACATGCTTAAAATGTTGGGTTTCAAAAACTTAGGAAAACCAAAA
>CAXUOL010000370.1:0-6825 GCA_964252435.1 uncultured Nostoc sp. | reverse complement strand
CAGAAGATGTGCGCGATCGCTTCTTGAATCATTTCTACTTCGGTACAGAATCAGACGATACCCGTGTAAGCCAAGCTTTTAATCGTGCAGCTAATCCCTTTGGCGATAGAGTTAAAGCCTTCTTAGGTTCCGATTCCGGTCACTGGGATGTGCCTGATATCACCGCCGTTACAGCCAACGCCTACTCAATGGCAGAACGCGAAATCATTACTGAAGAAGACCTGCGCTACTTCCTCTCAATCCATCCTTTGGAGTTGTACACCAGTCTCAATCAAGACTTCTTCAAGGGTACAGGTGTTGAGAAAGCCGCAAACGAATATCTGTCATTAGTCATTAGTCAGTAGAGACGCGATTAATCGCGTCTGTACAATGGTCATTTGCAAAGGACAAATGACTAATGACAAAGGACAATTACAACGTTCCATGTTCCATTTCCTCTGTTCACTTGTGGGGTGGGTCTTACCCACTCTACATTTCTCTTAAATTCTGTGTCTGATTGCTGCCTACTGCCGAAAGAATACCAAGGATGATTTGATTATGGTGCTAGATATTACAAAACCAAAGGATTATATTGACCTAGCAACTTCTCTATCCAAGGAACTTGCTCAATCCGCAGTTGAAAGGGATGCCCAAGCCGGAATTCCAGAACAAGAAATTAATAAACTGCGTGAGAGTGGACTGCTACCACTGATTGTGCCGAAGCAATATGGTGGCATTGGCGCAACTTGGATTGATGCTTTAAAAATTGTCAGAAAGCTATCAAAAGCAGATGGTTCAATTGGTCAATTATATGGTAATCATCTGAATTTAACAGCTTTGGGTCACGTTTCCGGCACGCCGTCCCAAAAGGAAAAATACTATAGAGAAACTGCTAAAAATAACTTGTTTTGGGCAAATGCAATTAATACAAAGGATACAAGGCTAAAGATTAATCCAGAAGGCGAGAATTTTCGGGTTAATGGTGTTAAAAGCTTTGGTACAGGTATTTCTGTTGCAGATTACCGGGTATTCTCCGCTTTGGAAGATGGCGTAGAATTGCCTTTCATATTCATAATTCCTAAAGACAGGGAAGGGTTAGTTTCCAATCAAGATTGGGATAATATTGGGCAACGTCGCACAGATAGCGGCAGTTATACATTTAACAATGTTTTAGTAGAAAAAGATGAGATTTTGGGGCCACCAAATCCCCACGATAGTGCTTTCTCAACTTTTCTTGGTATTATTGCCCAGCTAACAAAAACTAACGTTTATTTGGGAATTACTAAAGGAGCCTTCGCCGCTGCTCGTGAGTATACTAAAACTACTACTCAACCGTGGATTACATCAGGAGTAGATAGTGCTACTCAAGACCCATATATACTGCATCATTACGGAGACTTTTGGGTGGAAATTCAAGCTGCGATCGCTCTAGCTGACCAAGCAGCCGAGAAAGTACAAGCCGCGTGGAATAAGGATGTAGCGCTAACTCATCAAGAGAGAGGAGAAGTAGCGATGCCTACGGCGAGCTTCGCTAACGCAGTTTCCGCAGCCAAAGCATTAGCGACCCGTGTAGGTATAGATATTACCAACCGTATCTTTGAAGTTACGGGAACCCGCGCCACAGCAACTAAATATGGATTTGATCGTTACTGGCGAGATTTGCGAACCTTTACCCTGCACGATCCTGTGGACTACAAATTGCGAGCGATCGGCGATTGGGTACTTAATGAGCAGCTACCAGTTATCACGCAATATTCTTAGGGCATTGGGCATTGGGCATTGGGAATTGGGGAAGAAACTTGTTAAATAATTCTCCCTCATCCCCCTTATCCCCCTCATCCAAAATCCAAAATCCAAAATCTAAAATCTAAAATCCAAAATTGATATGACTCAACTAAAAACACTTCCTACTTACGACCCAAGTTTATTTGAGGGAGCCGCAGAGGGCTACGCTCAATATAGAACCAAATACCCATCGGTTGTATTCGACAAACTAGCGGAAATATTTCATCTCAATGGTCAAGGACGGCTCCTTGATTTAGGTACTGGCCCAGGATTAATTTCAATTCCTCTACGAACTAGATTTGAGGAAGTTGTGGCGATCGATCCCGATCCAGAAATGATTGCAGAAGCTAAACGGCAAGCAGCAGCAGTGGGAGCAAATAATATTACTTGGCTAGAACAAGGGGCAGAGTTAATCGACTCAAATTTAGGGAAATTTAAGTTAACCACTATTGGTAGAGCCTTCCACTGGATGGAACGCGAATTAGTCCTTGAACGCCTTTATGAATTGCTAACTGATGATGGTGGATTAGCATTACTTCAAACTGGTGATAATCCTTGGGAAAGTAATCTACCTTGGAAACAAGCTGCTGTTGGAGTAGTGAAAAAATGGTTAGGTGAAGAACGCCGAACTGGCTTACGAGGACAAGGCACTCGTAAGCCACTCGATCCTCCCCATGAAGTCGTCATTGGCAATTCGGCTTTTGTTCGTCAAGAAACCTATGAAGTGCCATTTGAAAAATCTTGGACTGTCGATAGCTATCTCGGCTACTTATACACTACAGCTTTCTCTCTGAAAATTTTCTATGGTGACAACGCCCCAGCATTTGAAAAGGATCTTAAAGAAGCGCTACTAGCAGTTGAGCCGTCTGGACACTTTACAGAAGAACTCAAAGCTACAATTTTAGTCGCTTGGAAGCACTAGCAAAATTGCACGCAAAGAAAACAGAGTTCCATTCACAAATTTCAATCTTCCACCAGCACTACATTGGAGTGGGTCTTTCTCACTCCATTTCCTAAATTGTTGCCTCCTAACTATTAAATTCTCAGTTCCTCGAGTCGTTTCAGGGTGGGTTATACCCACTCTCTTTCTTAAGTTAATACATAATTTTTTTAGATTTAAGAAATATTTATTTTAATTCTTAAAGAACTTAATAAAAAAGATTTTTTGTTTTTTATATAGCAATTAATCATTACTGTTTTAACCACTTAGAGGAAATCAATAAAACAACCCATGCCAGCTTTAAAAGGAAAGTTTGAATTCAGAAAAAGCCCGAGAACAACACGTCGTTCTTTATTATTTGCTTTGGGCTACTGCTTAATGCTATCGACGACCTTATCAAGTTGTGGTGAAGCCAAAAATAACACTCAACAGTCAACAGTTTCTCCTGAGTCGGTAGTTTCATCTAGCACTACAGAGAAGTCAACTGAGAAAAAAGTAGTACGGATTGTACGTTCAAAACAACTTACCGCTTTAGCAGTTTTAGAAAAACAGGGTTCCTTAGAAAAGCGATTAGAGCCTCTAGGTTTTAAAGTGCAGTGGACTGAGTTTGCGGCTGGGCCACAACAGCTAGAAGCCCTGAATGCAAATGGATTGGATATCGCATCTACAGCCGAATCACCTCCTGTATTTTCCCAAGCAGCAGGAGTGCCTCTTGTTTATCTAGCTACTACACATCCTAGTGGTAAAGCTATTTCACTTCTAGTTCCTGCAAATTCTCCGATTAAAACTGTTAGTGATTTGAAAGGCAAAAAAGTGGCTTTTCAGAAAGCTTCTATTGGCCACTACCTATTAGTTAAAGCATTAGAAGACGCAGGACTGAAACTGAGCGATGTCAAATCAGTTTTTTTACCTCCGGCAGATGCAAATGCGGCATTCAGTCAAAATAAAGTGGATGCTTGGTATATTTGGGAGCCATTTGCTACTAGAAATGTACAAAATAAAATCGCTCGTGTTTTAGCAGATGGCGGGAAGTTGCGGGATACGGGCAACTTTTACTCAACCTCACGCCAATTTTATCAGGCTCATCCTGATGTAATCAAAGTGTTTTTAGAGGAGCTAGAAAAGAAAGAAATCTGGACTAAGGATCATCCCAAAGAAGTAGCACAACTGCTTGCTCCTGTAACTCAGCTAGATCCGCCGACTTTAGAAATAATGCATGATAAATATGATTATGGGCTAGTACCAATTACCGAGAAAGTGATTAACAAGCAACAGGAAGTTGCAGATAAGTGGTACAGCCTCGGACTTATCCCCAAAAAGGTAAATGTTAGAGATGGCTTTTTAACCCCTGAAGAGTACACCAAAATTACTCCCTCTGACGTTCTAGCGAATAAGTAATTATCTGAAGAAAAAATTAAAGCATAGGAGAGTATTATGACTACCTCGACTTTGACAAAGGTTAAAATTAGCCCTATTGATGCCCCTTTGGGGGCTATAGTTACAGATTTTGATGCCAGTCAACCGATCGCACCTGAAGTTATATTACAACTTAAGCAAGCACTGCGCGTAGACGCAAAGCGGCTTGTCGCCAGACATCGCCACATCTTGATCTTCAAAGACCAAAAGCTCTCTGATGAACAGCTTTTGAACTTTTCTCTATACTTTGGCGCACTGTTTGTACCATCTGATGAAACTCCAGTATTGGCTTCTAAACCGGGAGAAACCCCAGTGGTGATTCCGATTTCCAATGTCGATGGTGGCTATACCGGTACTGGAGAACTCACTTTCCATTCCGATCATAAATGGACTCCTACCCCATCTAGTGGTTCACTTCTTTATGCGTTAGAAATACCTTCTCAAGGTGGAGATACTTATTGGTTAAATACCAATTTGGCATATCAAGCATTAGATGAAGCCACCAAAGAACGGATTGAAGATTTACAGCTAATTACCTACAACCCATTCTTACAAGACCGGAATGCACCGCGCCCTTTATATCGTTTAGACAAGAATATTCCTTTAATCAGTCCTGTTTTTCCCCATCCTTTAGTTAGAACACATCCAGAGAGTGGTAAAAAGCATCTTTACTTAGATGTTGCTACAGAAGTGGAAATTGTCGGGTTAGAGCCAGAAGAAGGATCTAAACTGATTGAACAGTTGAGGCAACATCTAAATCAGCCCAAGTTCTACTACCAACACAAATGGTCTGTAGGCGATATTGTCTACTGGGATAATCAAGCCACCTTGCATTACCGCCAAGCATTCAATCCAAATGAGCGACGAGTATTAAAGCGGGTTAGCCTTGCAGGTAGTCGTCCCTTTTAGAATTTATAGCTTAGAAGATTAAGCTAATGGGCGGTTAAATATACATTTTATTGGTCAATAGTCAAGAGTTATTCTAGATTTTTGACCAATAAAACTTGTCTAAGTATTAGACTCTATGCTTGTAAATCAAAAATAGTAAAAAAATATTTTTTGTTTAAAAACAAGTGTTAATGAATACTTTCTTTTCAGACCGAACTTGATACACTCTAAACTGAAATTGATAGTTGTTAGCACTCATTAAAACGCTACAACAAGAATTATTAAATTTAAATAGAAAAATATTATGGGGCTTTTCAAATCTTTGCAAAGGCTAAATTTGTCTAGTAATAAACCACTACAATCAAAAATCAAAAATACCAAGATGGTATGTGAGTATAGCCTAAATACTAAACCTATAGAAGTCAAATATAAAATTGAGCCTAAACATATATCTTTATTAATGGCTGCTTGTACTCTCACCATACCAATGGTTATAGTTAGCTGTAGCCAAGAAACTAAAACTACTCAAAACGAACTATCCCAAATTAGTACACAATCTCAAAGTCAAACAGTTTCTAATACTCCACAAAAACAAGAGCTACGAGTTGTTTCTTCTAAGCTTGGTTCTCTTGCAGTGATGAGAAAGCAAGGAACTCTAGAAAAAAGTTTGGCAGCAAAGAATTTTACTGTAAAGTGGCTAGAGTTTGCTGCTGGCCCACAAGCTTTAGAAGCGTTAAATGCTGGTTCCCTTGACATCGCAGCTACAGCTGAGTCACCACCTATATTTGCTCAAGCCGCAGGTACACCTCTTGTGTATATTGCAACAACTCGATTTAATGGTAGAGCAGTTTCTTTTTTAGTACCAAAAAACTCTCCGATTAAAAGTGTTGCTGACTTTAAGGGCAAAAAAATCTCTTTTCAAAAAGCCTCTATTGCCCACTATGTTTTGCTAAAAGCGTTGCAAAAAGAGGGACTAAAATTAAGTGATATAAAATCTCTTTTTCTCCCACCTCCAGATGCAAATGTGGCTTTTAGCCAGGGCGGAATTGATGTTTGGGTAATTTGGGAACCTTACATTACTAGAAATGTCCAAAAAAATCTTGGTCGTGTATTAATAGATGGACAAGGACTTCAGGATCTTGGTAGCTTTTATACTACCTCACGTAAATTTGCCAAAGAGCATCCTGAGATTATCAAAGTTTTTCTAGAGGAGTTTATCAAAGCTGAAGATTGGTCGCAGAAAAATATTGATAAGTTAGCAGAACTTGAGACTGGTGACGTTGGTATTGATGTACCTACTCTCAAAACAATTCATAGTAAAGCAGTATATGGTTTGCTACCAATCACCGATGAAGTTGTTAAAAAACAACAACAAATAGCTGATTTGTGGTATGCACAAGGACTTCTACCAAAAAAAGTTAATGTCAAAGATGGAGTACTTACTCCAGAAGAATATGCAGCATTCACACCTGATTCAATTAAATCTAATAAGTAAATAATTGTAATCAACTTTAAAAAACTGAAAAATTTACGTTATTAATTAATATTTTTAAATCAGTAGTTAATCAAAACTTGAGGTGCAAAAATGTTTAATAATTTCGGGAAAGCTAAGACAACAGTAATTAGTCAATTCGCCTTATTTGTAATACCTGGTTTTGTAGCTTTATCTACTACTTTAATTAGTTGTACATCAACTGTATCTAATACAAATACAGGAATTGCTCCTAAAGCAGAACCAGCAGGGGCTAAAACTATAACTTTTAAAACAAAGTTACTGCGAATAGGGTATCAAAGCTCTGGTGATTTAGTTAGAGTCA
>CAXUOL010000369.1:0-6826 GCA_964252435.1 uncultured Nostoc sp. | reverse complement strand
GGAAAACCTCTCTCTAAATCTCTCTCCTAAAAGGAGAGAGACTTTGAATTTTCCCCCTTCCCGCCACGGGAAGGGGGTTAGGTTTTTGGTGGACTTTTCTACATAACGTGAAAAGTCAGCTGTAGCGATAGGTTGTGCATGATTATTTATCGTACTCCTGTACAAAAATATTTAGTCTTATCAAATGAGTCTCTACTTTTGGAAAGCGTAGATCGAAGCAGCAAGTCAAAAGACATCGCTTGTGTAAGTTAGCTGGATATGCAACTATACAATATTTTCATTCTTGAAAAATCCTGCTAATAAGTATAGAAATAGTAGCGATCGCCTACATCTCAACTTGTCTATAATATATTTAAATATTTACAAGTTTTATTGTAGATAAGTAGAAAAAAGAATTTATCAGTAAGCTGAGAATTAATATATTAACTTAAATGGCGATGATCACCAGACTATGAACACTCAAGCAAAACCTAATCTGAATGAGTTAGAACAATCTCATAGTGAGGACATTGAGACAATTACGCTTTTGTTGGCGAAGATTTCCAAGCGCAGTCCATCCGAAATTAAACCTCACCTGGATACCATGCTTGAGCGGCTAGTGCAAGCTGACGAGGAACGTCCTTTCTGTGAAACTGCAAGCCCTACTGAGTGGATAGCAGCATTTACTGAGTGGGTGGAGAGCCACCGAGAGCTTAACCTCCCATCGCTTTCTGATGAAGCCATTAGCCGCGAAAGTATTTATGGAGAACGAGGTTAAGTGCCTTATCTTGTAGATACTAATGTCCTGTTGAGGAGTGTAGACCTTAGCCATCCGATGAACCCAGATGTCACCAATGCTATCAGGACGTTACGCGATCGCGGTGAACAATTGCACATCGTACCGCAAAACTTGATTGAATTTTGGAACTTCTAAATCATGACTCTCAAAAAGTTTATCAACTACTAAGAAAATAGAGTTTTATTCGTGATTAGATGCAGCAGTTGAAATAAAATCACGCGGATCATAGCCAATGTCACCAATAAAACAGAACGATCGCATAATATTAAATGTTTCCAATACCGACTGGTCTAGCGTTAGGTTAACTGGTATTAGTAGTGTATTCACATCATCACGAAACCTTTTATATTCTTGCCGAAAGTAGTTATCCTGATATGGAAGTAGATAGTTATTAAAATATTTAGTAAAAAAATCTTGAAACGTATTATTTGCTGTTTGTTCCTTTTGTGTTTCTAGTTCCTCTATATGTATCTTAAGTTCGTCAAAGACACTACGCATTATATCTGGATATCTACCTGACATTGCCAGGAATGAGACAACCACAGTAATTAAATCCTGATTTTTCTCTACTTGAATCTGTTGATTAGAGCGAAACCAGATAATTTTGATCAGCTTGTAAACATTCACCATTCTTTTCAAAGTTCTGGGTGATAAATCAACGTATTTACAACATTTAAGTACTATATCAAACTCTGTTTTGGAAAATTTAATTGCTTGTGCTGATAATGCTTCTGGTTCGTCCTCTTGAATAGATGAGTTTCTTTTATTTTGAGATTGGAAATTTCTTGTTCTAGAGTTTTCATTATTCCGGCTACTATAATCTAGTGATTGATTCTCCTCTCTATTAATCTGATTTTGTGGAACTTCACTTTCAAAATCTACTTGCATCTGATCGCGTAAATAGCCTTCTAAAGCTGATGATTCTATAGGTTTTACTTGGTAAGGAATCTGAATAATTTTTTCAATATAGTGCATACCAGAAGGTTCACCATTTCGGTTCAAAATTCCGGCATAAACTTTCTCTAAAGCTCGTGTGACGTAGCGGACATCTATCGCTAGTACTGCAACAAACAAAGGTGTTTTTACTAAAAGCTGGACTGCTTCTAGCACTTCTACTACTCGTTTGGGTGGACAGCGATCTAGGTCATCAATATAAAGCACAACCCGCGCTGGCCCTCTAGGAAAAAGTTCCTGGAGATGTTGCTCCTTTTCAGAAAGTTGCTGAGTTTTATGACAATTTTTAGGAAGTATGAAGTAATCTGTTAACTCTGCTAGATCAGATTTTACTTGTTGCATTAAACCTAGTTGTTTTCCGTAAAGACTTTTTCCTAGTCGGTTATCGACAAAATCTAGCAGGGAAGAGTATTTAGCTGTAGGCCCAATCTGCTGGCTTTGTCCTTCTGCTTGTACTTCCAGTTGCTTAATTTCATCTTGTAGACGTTTTATTTCCTCGCTATTACCCAGTTTTATTTTTAGTTTTTCTTCACGTGCAGCAGCTAACTTGTCTTGTTCTTGCTTCAACTCTTTTAGATAGTCATTAACTGTTTTTATTACTTTCTTTTGCCACTTTTTCCATTTTTTCAGTAGAGGTATCCCTGGAATGAGAGGCAGAATTGCAGGTACATAGTGAATTACAGGTACATATTTTTTAAATTGAGCAATGAGAATATAAGATAAGGGAATAAAGGCTATAAATAAAATAAATCCTACAATTACTCTTTTGTCATACAATAAAAATTGTTTCCATGTTGCCCAAGTATCTGCATCAATTTTTTCTAGAGTTATTTCTACTTTTTCAATATTTTGTTGTTTCCCATTTTCATCAGTAGTATTTAATTCTAAATGCAAGTATTTTTTCAGTTCAGCAAGAGATGTATTGATTAATTCTCGTTTAAGTTTATTTGTGATAGGTCTTAAGACAACATTTCGTGCTTCTTCAGCAATTTCTTCATTTACTTCATTTTCTAACTTTTTTTCTGTTTCTTTGAGATTAGCTTGCCTCTTTAAAAGTTCTTGTTGTGTTTCGTTTAATGCCTTTTGTTCCGCAGTTTTTAATATTTGTAAATTTTCCCAAAGTGAGTTTGCTAATCCTTGAGTACATACTATTTTCTTCCAATTTTTAAATACATCAGGACTTAGTTTAGATTCAAGTAATGCTTCCCGTTTTTCATTACTCATTTCATTGAGAACTGACCAAATTTGAGGTTCTTTTAGAGGGTCTATACCTGCTTCCTTTAACTGCTTTTCTAAAGTTAATTGGCGGTTTAACTCAAAGAAAATAGTTTCCATCAAACTTGCCCATAAATTTGATTTGGCATAAGTCCAAGCATCGAACTTAATTTGGTAGATGTGTCCTACGTAGGGAAAAAGCTCACTACTATTAGAATTATTTTGTTTATCCCATGCTTTGTTTGCATTCACAGGTAAACTGCGAATCTCGTTCATTTTTTGCTGCATGAGATGCATGACAAATGATTTACCACTACCCCAGCCACCCAGAATACCAACAGCTAATGGTGGTTCCATCTCACGCATTAATAACACCTCGGCTAAAGCATGAACCTCATTTTGAATGTTGAGGAGGTCTTGTCCTTCGGCTAAATCGTTGTATGCTCTTTGAGCTAGATAATTATCTGGAAATAGGCGACGTGCGGCTTCGATAGGAGCGGATTGCCTAGCTACTATCGTGATTGATTGAATTTTCTGACTATCAGGTTTTTTGGCTATCAGTGCTTTTTGTATGGCTCGCAGTAGAGCAACAGTAACCTCTGAAGCATCAAGGCCATTAACTCCAGCACCGATTAGGGGAATAATTAAACGAGTAAGTCCTTGCCTGACAGCCATTTCAATAACTGCCTCAGCAGCGATAAAAGCATTAGCAACAGTGCGTTCGGGTTCTACTGTTGCAAAGATAAGAAAGCGCTCAGTTACACTTTTATCAGGTAAAGTGGGCAGTAACTTAACAATCTGAGATGGTAAGGGAACTAGCAGTGGTTTATCGGGTGCGATTGTATCTAGATTTTGTGACTTTTTAGCGCTTTCCACTGTGTTCTCTAGGAGCGATTCGTAGCTTTCAGATCCTAAGTATTCGAGACACGCTTGTGCGAAGCTCCCCCCAAAATCTGCTCTAGGGCTAGCTGGGATGACTAAAGTATCAAACGGAAGATCCCAAGGGCTATCTGTTTGAAATATGCAAATCTCGGTGTTGCCTTGCTTTTTAAGAAGAATTGGTTGATTTTTGGTCGTTGAACTAGCTGGATTCACCATAAATATGCTCAATCCTTAGGCAAAATTATAAAAATATACGAATTTATACTAACTATACAGATGTTTACACTCAGTTGTGGTGATGTAATGTTTAGCGATTCGCATTTTTAACTTCACCATTTCACGTCTAAGCCTCATCATTCCATCTCAGAACTCCACACTCCGTGCTGAGAACTGGGAATTTCTAGAATTCCAGAATCAGTAAAGAGTTAGGAAGATGAGACTCAACTTACAATCTCACCTTTATAGGGCTGTTTCGACACGATTCAAAAATTCGTTCAAGACTTGCAAGAATCTTTCTGTCTCTTCTAGATGAGGCATGTGTGAACTGTTTTCAAATAGTACCCACTCGGAGCCAGAAATACCCTGATGAACTGTTTCAACACAAGTAGGCGTAACCTCATCGTAGCGACCTGAAAGCAGCAGTGTAGGCACGATAATTTCACCGAGGCGGTCTTCAATATTCCAGTCGATAATTTTGCCAGTACCCCGAAATTCTGTACCAACTTTACTGTAGGCTCTAGTTAAACTGCTGGGCCAAGGGTCTATTCGGCAAAGAAAAGAATGATTGAATACTTCCATTGCCTGTTTGTATTCGGGGTCTTGAGTAGTACCATCGGCTTCGTGTTTACGAATGACCTCTTGTACTTCGATTGGTAGCTCATTCATCAGGCTATAAGCTTCAGTGACAAATTGTCGAATGCTAGAAGGCGTGTTAGCTAGAACGAGACTGACTAACCCAGTCGGTTGAGAAAGAGCATGTTCCAGTGCTAAACAACCGCCCCATGATTGCCCAAAAAGATGAATTTGGTCTAAATTTAAGGCGCTGCGGACGGCGAAGAGTTCTTCTTTGAATAAATCTATGGAATATAAGGTGGGGTCTGTGGGGCGATCGCTATTTCCACACCCTAATTGATCATAAAAAATCACCCTGCGTCCGGTTGTGGCGATGCCTGCGGCGGGCGAAGCCAACGCTTCTAATGGTTCTAAGTAGTCGTGGGGTACTCCTGGTCCTCCGTGAAGACACAGCAGAGGGAGTTTGCCAGAATCTTCTCGATCTGGTTTGACAATGCTGTACCATACCTGATGACCACGGAATGAGATAAAACCTTCAACGGCAGAAGTTGTAGTCATGGAGTGTGTGTTTTACTGCTGAAACAAATATACTCAATTACGCGATCGCTTGAACCTGATTGAGCAAGTCTCTGGTTTCAGAAAGCGATCGCTTGTGATTGTGTAAAGAACACGCAGTTTACTCAATACTCACCTCTAAGTGTGTCACAAAAACTTCGGTGTGCATCCGTTCCTCGATTTCCGAAGGATCTGCAACTTCAAAAAAGAGTTGCAATGCTTCAATCAGATTATTCCGTGCTTCTTCAATCGTGTCTCCCTGGTTAGCGATATCGAATTCGGGACATAGTGATACATAACCGTCTCCTTCCCGTTCAATAATGCCAGTGAGTTGTTTTGTTTGCTTCATTATGTATTTTTGGTTGAGATAGAGTTATCAATTTCGATTTTAAGTCATTGCTCAATCAGATCCCCAGATTTCTAACTTCTGCAAAAAGTCGGGGTTCTATTTGGTTTCTACCAAAATTGACCTGCTACAGTTTAATTTCAATATTCAAGTCTGATTTGATTTCATCCTTTTGTTAGGATCTACTTATTTATCTCAGAAGTAACGACTTAGAAAATCTTGCGGTGTCAAAATTGGAACTTCATTAAATTCTATTAACACTAATAAATCTAAATCACCAGTAACAATTGCTTTGGCATTGGCAGATCAAGCCGTTGCGAGTATAACCGTATCATCTGGATCTCGCAGTTGGGAAACTTCAATAGAAGTGATTATACATGAATGTGATAACTGTTTTACTGTAGAAAGCAACCCTTTTACAGTTGTATTCAAAGCATTTATTTTTGACTGAAACTTCTGACGTCCAAGTATTTCTTCAATATCTGCGAGGATAGGCTCAGAAGTATAAATGGTTATTTTATTTGCTGCTGCTAAATCGAAAATTCGACCTGGGACACCACGCCAAAGTAAACCAGAAACCCAAACATTAACATCTAAGACAACTCTCATTTTTTAGAGCGTCGTTCCCGTCGCATTTCTTTGACCATCTCACTAATTTCTTGAAGAGTAGGTTCATCGGCATCTACTCCTAAAGTTTCGATTTTTTCTGATAATTCTGCCCAAGTCAATTGTTTACTAATTTTTTTGAAGACAATTTCATCTTCTGTAATCAATACTTCATATTCTGTCAAAGGTTGGAGTTTAACTAACACCTCTGGCGGGATTTCGAGTTTTCCTTCAGCCGTCACTTTAGCAACAATATTTGTATTCATAGTTTAAATTTACCAGTTTTATAGATTTTATCCTTTTCTCCCTCATCTCCACACCTCCTCTTAGGAAGCGTGAGAACGAGAAAATCAGGGTTTACCGATGAGTTCGTTACAAAAACAGAAACCACAACTGCAACCTTAAACTTCAACCGTAAAATCAATCTAAAGTTTCAGCAATATTACTGGCGACAATTAAATAATTTACTAATAAGCGGAATTGATACCGACAGGATAGGGCTGTAAATAATCACTGATTGAGGCTGTGAGGCTAAAGAATGAAGAGAAGTGCAAAGTCTCAAGGGCTTTGCTGGTGATTTCTACCAAAATTGACCCGCTACAGTTTAACTTTCTTGCTGAGTGCGGTAATGCTTGCTGATGCTGTGGGGGCGACACCGAGAAACCGAGGGTTGCAGATAGCACAGCAACCAGAAACCA
>CAXUOL010000368.1:0-6831 GCA_964252435.1 uncultured Nostoc sp. | reverse complement strand
GGACGCAAAGTACACGAAGGAATAAGAGTTTGAGAGAGTTTTTGCGTAAGTCCTACAAAGGTCGAAGTTCCGAGTTAAAAGGTCGAAGTTCCGAGTTCAGAGGTTGAAGTAATAATCTTTCCTCTCAACTCTCCAGTCCCCACTCCCCATCTCTTAATATGATCCAGGCAGAAGAATTTGTAGAAGCTGCGCGTAATCTTGGCTTTGGCTGGTACACTGGCGTACCCTGTTCTTTTCTCACGCCTTTTATTAACTACGTCATCAATGACGTTCAACTTAGATACATCTCCGCAGCCAATGAGGGAGATGCTGTAGCGATCGCAGCCGGAGCAGCAATTGCTGGTAAACCAGCTGTAGTAATGATGCAAAACTCTGGTTTGGGAAATGCTGTTAACCCGCTAACCTCCCTCACTTACATCTTTCGGATTCCGCTGCTGCTGATTTGTACACTGCGAGGCGATCGCCTATTGCAAGATGAACCGCAACATCAATTAATGGGGCAAATCACAGAGAAATTGCTGCAAACAATGACTATACCTTGGGAATTTTTTCCCACAAATGCAGCAGAAATAGAACCCGTTCTGCAAAGAGCCACAGCCTATATGCAACAAGAACGCTGTCCTTATGCTTTAATTATGCGTAAAGGAGCGATTGCCCCCCATGCCCTCACCCGTTCTTCTATCCCCGAACGAGAAAATAGTAGTAGCGCTCATATTCAGCAAAGCTTTTTTCGGGATCACAAAGAACAACGCATTTCTCGCAGCGAAGCATTGGCTCGGATTGTGGAACTTACCGATCCAGAAAACACTGTAGTAATTGCCACCACCGGATACACGGGACGCGAACTCTTCGCTAGTAAAGACAGCGCCAATCATCTTTACATGGTCGGCTCGATGGGCTGTGCCTCCTCAATGGGATTGGGATTATCCTTAGCACGGAAAGACCTGAAGGTAGTAGTAATTGATGGGGATGGAGCAGCACTGATGCGAATGGGTAATTTTGCGACCATCGGCACTTATGGCGGTGCTAACTTAACCCATATTCTTTTAGATAATGAAGTTCACGATTCCACAGGCGCACAAGCCACCGTCTCTGCGGGTATATCTTTTGCCAAAATTGCCGAAGCGTGCGGTTACGGCGTTACATTAGCCGGAGATGACCCCGCCCTTTTAGATGCCTTATTTACCGCAGATGCTAACACTAGACCTAAATTCGCTCATTTAAAAATCCGTCCCGGAACTTTAGAAAAGCTACCCAGACCAAACCTCACCCCGGAAGAAGTTTTACAACGCTTTATGAACCATATTGGTTCTAACTGGCAACTCCTAACTCCTAACTCCTAACTCCTAACTCCTAACTTTGGTAATGATTTTACTAAATCCCGGCCCTGTTAATTTGAGCGATCGCGTCAGAAATGCCCTGTTGCGTCCTGATTTGTGTCATCGTGAAGTAGAATTTTCCCAACTTCAAAGCAGAATCCGCGAACAGCTACTTCAAGTTTATGGTCTTGGAAGCGTAGGCGTAGCCCGCCGTAGGCATCGCTGGGCGGCAGTTCTCCTAACCGGTTCTGGTACTGCAGCGATGGAAGCGATGATCAGCAGTTTAGTACCCACAAACGGTAAATTGCTGGTAATTGAAAACGGTGTATATGGCGAACGACTTTCCAAAATCGCCAAAATCCACGGCATTGATTACATCACACTTTCCCATCCTTGGGATGCCGAAATAGATATTAATGGTTTAGTCAAACTCCTCAATGAAAACACCGACATCACCCACCTTGCGATCGTCCATCACGAAACTACTACCGGTCGGCTCAATAATTTAGCGGAACTTGCGCCAATTTGCCAAGAACGCGGTATCAAACTATTAGTAGATGCAGTCAGCAGCTTTGGTGCTGAGGAATTAAATTTTGCAGATTGGGGAATCACTGCTTGCGCTGCGACAGCGAATAAATGTTTGCATGGTGTCCCCGGAGTGTCCTTTGTCATCCTGCGACGGGATGCACTGCCGTCAGTAGACACCATTCCCCGCACCTTATATTTAGATTTAGCAAACTATTGCCAGCAACAAGACCGAGGTGGCACACCTTTTACGCAATCAGTACAGACATTTTATGCTTTAACAGAAGCTTTGCAAGAAATGGCAGAAGCCGGAGGTTGGTGCGCCAGACACAGCCATTACAACCAACTTGCCAATTTAGTCAGAGACGGGTTAGCCTCAATCGGAATTAAACCCCTACTTCCTCTAGGCAGTTCATCGGTTGTTCTGAATGCCTACTACTTGCCAGACGGTTTCAACTATGAAGAATTTCACGACCAACTGAAAGCAAAAGATTATATCATTTATTCTGGACAGGGAAATTTAGCTCAATCAATCTTCCGAGTCTCGACAATGGGAGCTATTACCCAAGCCGACATGGAACGCTTTATTGCTGTTGTTAAACAAATTATTTCAAAAAGACAGTAATTAGACCTGTCTAGAATATGAAGTTAGTAGACATTGAGACTAAGCAATCTTTCAACAATGCTCTAAATTTACCCATTCAGTTTTATGGCGATTGCCAACTTCATCAGCAAGCCTGGGAAATCTTGAAAGTGTTAGACTGCGCACAGACTTTAACGGAGAGGGAGATATTGCACTTGTCCTTCCCATTCGCCCTCAAAACTTCCCTCCGCGATTAACAAGATATCTTCGATCGCCAATCCCACTGAGACGCTGCGACTAATCTCAAATACCCCTGGCATTTCTAACCCTGCCTGTACACGCTCATAAGCATATCGAGTTATTGTTTCTACATCATGAGTTAATAAAACCCGAGCCTGTTGCGCTGCCCATTCCAGAATGACTCGATCATCGGTTTTGGACAAACCTACATCCTGAACTCTAACAATATCAATCTCAGATTTTCGTCGAAGAATTCCTCTAACAATTTGGTTGTTAAAGTTCTCGTCTGCTAAAAGGCGCAGCATTTCAACTCTGCTCTTGGTGGGTAAGTCTTGCCATGAGGCGATCGCGTATCCCAATTGGATTGAAACGACGCTCATTTTCTTGACGAACTTGGATGCCACGTTCTTGTCGAATTTTTAGATAAGCATCAACTTCAGTTTTCCGCCGAAGGTAGTAGCCAATCACCGAGTACACATCTGCAAGCTGAAGAGATGGATATTGTGAGACAATCTCTTCTGCTGTAACACCCTCCAAGAAGGCGGCAACCACAGTATCAAGGGTTACACGAGTGTTACTAACACGCACAACGCCATCAGAATCAGGTGATAGAGGTATAGGATCAGTTGCTACGGTAAGAAACATTTTAGGTTACGGGAAACTTAGTTTTATCCACTAATTTAGCGTTTTTTCATCGCTCCCATGAGAGAATCGCCAACTTCATCAACAAGGCAATCGTACATTGAAGAAGAATGCAGAATTCAGAATGGGCTAAACGCCCCGCTACCGCTAACAGAATTCAGCAATCTTTTAGTGGGGGATTCAGACCGGCCACTTTCTTGTTGACCGCTAAATTGAAAATTTAGCGGGGGTCTTAAACCCACTTATTCAGACGCTCTCTACGAGACGCTAAAAGCGAACGAGTACTCGCTAACGCTGCGCTATCCGCTTTTTCGGTTAGAATTCATACTGAATTTTGACTCCTGACTCCTGAATTCTATTTGATAACTAAATTACAGCAGTTTGCAACTAAGTGAGGTACAAAACCGAGGACTCAAAAATTAAATTATTCTTTCTCCCTCCTGCCTGCCTTCTGCCTCCTGCCTCCTGCCTCAAAACCAGTGACTTTGTACTTCATCCAAACGAAAACTGCTGTATGTAAACATGAATGATACAGCAGTTTGCAAGTAGGTGAGGTACAAAATGGAGGACTCACGCATCAGATTGTCTCCTGCCTCAAAACCCGTAGCTTTGTACTTCATGCAAAAGAAAACTGCTGTATTAGCAATTATTTTAACAGGGCATCAAAGCATCAAATCTCCCTAGTACTGCCATATCTTCTTCATCTAATTCTGCCGGAATCCCACTGCGAATTAGTTCCGAAAAGTCTTCATTGGGAATCATCACAGTCAAAGTGTACAAGCGAGTAGAACCAGTATTTTTAATCAAATGAGTACCAGTGGGAGGCACTAATAAACTATCTCCAGCTTTGATCGTGGCGCTCTTGCCATCACATATAGCGATTCCTTCCCCTTTGAGGACGAAAAACATTTCCACCGCCCACTGATGGCGATTTGGGGGTGTTTGTCCACCAACATCAAAAATTTCTATGCAGCAAGTCAAAGAAGTATTAGCATTTGTCGAATCAAAGATAATTGCTAATCGATTAGAGGCGTCGGGACTGATGCGATATACTTGGTAATCTTTGCTAGATTTGATAACCGGAATTACACAACGAGTAGCGTACATTTATTTATCCCCTCTGAAGTTATCGATGGGTATGAAAATTCCTAAAATTCAAGTCCTGAATATTAAGTTGCTAGTTGTATCTTTAAATCACAAAATCACAAAATCACTAATTACTCCAAACTCCTAACTCCTAACTCTTAACTCCTCACTCCTAACTCCTCACTCCTCACCCTTTTGCAGCGCTGTTAAAATTCCTTGCGAGTCAGTGACAAAACCGAAGCATTGTTTGACATTATACAATGTCGCCAGCCAACAATATTCAGGAGAAGTGGTAGCGGTGCAATCTTTAACTAACACGCAGTCATATCCTAAGAAGTTGGCATCACATAAGGTAGCTAGCACACATTGATCGGCATTTACACCAGCAAAAAATAATGTTGTCCTTCCTAAATTCCGCAAGATGCTATCTAAGGGTGTATCCCAAAACCCACTCATGCGATATTTGTCCACACGAATATCTTCGGGAATCTGTTCTAGTTCGTCTACTACTGCCGCAGCCCAACTACCTGCCATGAGTACTCTAGCACCATTGCTTGGTAGTGGATCGCCCAATCCCACACCTTCCCCAGTGGGATTATAGACGTGGCGCGAACTAGCACTAATATTGAGCAAGTCGGGACGATTCCCCCAATTTACCCAAATGACTGGAACACCAACCTCACGCAGTTCTGGAAGTAAGTTGTTTAAAGGTTCAATAGGCTGACGCGCTGGAGTTACGTCTACACCGATATGCGCTAACCAGCCATCAGGGTGACAGAAGTCGTTTTGCATATCAATGACCAGGATAGCAGTCTTTGCCAAGTCTAGGCGCAGGGTTTTAGTTTCTGTTGATAAGATAACGAGTTGTGGGGTCTTTTGAGGACGAGTGATATCTGCGATCGCATCATTCACTGTCCACGCATTTGGTGCAACTCCCAATGTCCGTAATGGTAAATTCATAAAATTGCAGTACCCAACACCATTTTCTATTTTGTAACTTGAAATTCAGTTCAAAATACAATTACTTAATCAAGGTTAAATATGGTGAATTTCACTATCCAGAATGTTTTGATTGCCGTCAATGATGATTATGCAACGGTAGATGTACAGATTGTAGATGGAGCGACGCCGATAGCGAACGCGAGTCTTGCCTACGGCACGCTGCGCGAACGAGCGTCATAGCCCGTTGTAGACATCGCAGCCATTTCCCCCAATCTACAAGTAATTGGCACTGCCATAGATGGCAACCCGGATATCATAATGACTAGACCATTTCAGACAATTTTTACTGAACACCGCGTATTTTGGGCTATTTTACTCTTTGGTACAGCACTGGTGGTAACACTAGTACTGTCGCTTTCTCAAGGAGCAGTACCTTTAAATATGTCGGAATTTTGGCAAGCCATTCTCCACAAAGGCGATCCGGTTAAACAGACAATTCTCTGGGATTTACGTCTCCCGCGCATTACGGCTGCGATCATTGTCGGCGCAGCTTTGGGAATGTCAGGAGCACTGCTGCAAGGAATGTTACGTAATAGTCTTGCCGATCCATTTATTTTGGGCATTTCAGCGGGTGCGGGACTACTTGTAATTCTGATGATTGTCTGCCAAATATTCCCGATCGCAATTCCTTTAGCAGCATGGATGGGAGCAATTTTAACTGCCGCGATCGTAATTTTACTGGGTCGTTCGGGGTCGGGAATTTCTGTTGAGCGGTTGATTTTAGGCGGAGTGGCGGTGAGTTCTTTATTTGGTGCTGTACAAAGTACATTGTTGCTTTTAGCTGAAGATGGGCAAATTCAAATTGCGCTCAGTTTTCTGGTTGGTAGTCTTAATGGACGGGGTTGGCAAGAAATTGCTACGCCTGCACCTTATATCATCATTGCATTGATCGGGGGATGCTTGCTGGCGCGATCGCTAAATATACTGGCTTTGGGAGATGATTTCGCTGTGAGTTTAGGGCTTTCGTTGACGCGATCGCGCCTGTTAATTGGTGGTGTTGCCACTCTATTAGCCGCAGGTGCAGTCAGCATCAGCGGCTTAGTTGGATTTGTTGGTCTTGTTGTTCCTCACGGTGTCCGCCTGATTGTTGGTACAGATCATCGCTTTGTTTTACCACTTTCCGCCCTTGCAGGTGCATGGTTACTCACTTTTGCAGATTTACTCTCTAGACTAGGAGCAGTAGAACTACCAGTAGGTTCCATCACTGCCTTGCTAGGTTCACCCCTGTTTATCTGGTTACTTTATCGTCGTTCTGCTGGGTTTAATAAATTTTGAGCTATCAGACCGCTATCCATCCCCACCGTCTAGACAGATCGGGTTTTTTGCGAATTCTGATAAACTGAGACTAAAGTCTTCTTCAACTATTTAAGCCAAAATTCTCCATAGGGAAACACACCCATATAACCCTACTTTCTTATCCCTGCCCCCCTGCCC
>CAXUOL010000367.1:0-6853 GCA_964252435.1 uncultured Nostoc sp. | reverse complement strand
CTAACTCCTAACTCCTAACTCAGCACTCAGCACTCAGCACTCAGCACTCAGCACTCAGCACTCAGCACTCAGCACTGTTTTGCCCCATGCCCAATGCCCATTATCTCGATTTTTCTTTCAGTTCCTCAAGCAATTGAATTACATTATACTCAAATGCTTTGTTTCGCTCTTGAACTGATTCAATTAACGGTTTATCAAAAAGATTAATAACATACTTAGCTAGCTGAATACCTAGAGGTCTTAAATGTCCACCTGCTACAATCTTCCGAAAATCTTCAGGTGGCTTTTGCAGAATATTAGTAAACCATTCACAGGTTGATTTAGCAATATTATCTGATTTGAAACAGACTAAACCCATGATATTAAATAGCCCACTATCCTTGATTAAATTCCGGGTTTCTTGAACGGTTGGTTTCACACCCCAACCAAGATTATCAATGATATCCGCTAAAAATCGAGGACGAATTGCGCTCCCTGTATCAGCAATAGCAGGTGCTAATAAGATAGAAACCTGCCCTTTGATGAAGACACTATTAATTTTGATTTCCCGACCTACATAAGTACAAATTATTTTTTGAACTTCTACAATTTTTTGTTGAAGCTCCTCAAAGAGAATATTAATATCTGCAATAACACTTTCTACCTGTGACTTATCCGAAGTTGTAGATAGTAGATTCCGAATAAACTGCTCTCTATCTTGAGGCTCTGGAGGTAGGGCAGTAAATCCTTCTAACAGTGAGATATATTTACAGCCAAGGCTATGTCCAATCCAAGAAAAGTTTTTATCATTTAGATAAGCTTCATAATCATATCCTGCAACACTTGCCATTCTCACAAGCTCTGGCAGAATTTCATACTGTTCTCTCATGAGAAAACCAGCTTCTACATAATGATTAAAACTAAAATTAAACGGCAAAAGAATAATTGTATATCCCTGCTCAAATAGAGATTGAAGCAGATAACGATAAAAAAGCATTGGGCCAAATGTACCAAAGAAAGCCCCGGCAATAAATTGAATTACTCCTTTAGGCTTTGGATGTAGAGCAACCCAACTGTGAGAAACTGGTTTAAATCTCAGTTTTAGATTCATATTTACCATAACTTATTTGTAGGTATATGCTGAATCTCCAAACTGAAGTTGCTACTTTTCGGATTATTAAAAAGATATTTCTACAAAACTGAGATACTTCACTGAACAAATTGCGATCGCTTCGTTACCAAATAGCCGGAACTCTCCTAATGGCATTAATTCCACTAGTTAGCGGTGTTAAAACTATTTCACCTTAGCGCGGAAGCGGACAAAACCATAAGAATTAGCTGGTGTACCAGATCCAGTGGCTGCGGGTAGATTAGGAAAACTTGGGACTGTAATATTGACCACTACTGCCCCATTGGTGTTAGTACCGCAGTAGGATGGAGTACTTGAGTCATTAGCTGTATAAAAATACCCGCGATCGCTATCTGCTACATTAGTGAGATAAAGCGTAGGTGTAGTAGAACCAATAGCTAGGGCAATTCCTCGATCTGCTCCTGGTAAACCACCATCATTAGGAGTCATACCATTAAAAGCAGTAGGAATAAAATTAACATTAGTCGGAACTAAGTCGCAGAATTTCACACTAGTTGCATTACCAAGACCATTGGAAAGAAAATATATAGTATATTCCAATTCATCTCCCGGTTTGACAGTGCCAGCATTAATTAATCCTCGCAAGTAGCCAACAGGCCATTTAGGATCGCTATCATTAGTAGCATAAGGTTCTGGTACATAGTTACTCGCATTAGTAGCAACGTCACTGCGACCATCCACAATATCAGTTAAATCTTGGTTATTGAGGCGGCTGATGCGTTTAATTAACAAAAGCTTTGCACTAACAACAGTAACACCATTATTGCTTTCACCAACGCTGGTAACACGACTACCTGTAGTATCAGTGTCTCTAGTTGGTAAGTAGTTTGTACACCGTGTGCTAGCGTTCCCACTGGTGGTTGCTTCCCAGCAAGCACTGACATTAGTATCCTTGCCATTAGGAGTTAAGCTGATAGATTGACCATTATTAACCCCAATTAAAGAAGACTGATATGTGTTGTCCCAAAGATTGAGAACACTTGCAGGAGATGTATTAATTTCATTACCACTGCCATAGGCGATATAGTCAATAATTTTATCCTGATTATCGTACAACCAAATATCATCACCAGAGTTGTTGAGTTTAGGAGTCTGTCCCAACCAAGTTTGAAAAGCTGCTCCTGTGGCTTGATGGTTGGCGTTGTTAAGCCCAATCCAAATCACAGCATATTTCCCTGGTTGTAAAGTTGTGCCGTTAGGAAATGTATAAGTAAAGCCGTTAGTACCATCATTATCACTAGCAGTTAGGTGTCCATCTGCTAACTGAAAACCGCTCAAATCTACAGTTGATGAGGAAGCATTATAAAGTTCAATAAATTCATCGTTAGTGTTAGTAGCAGTACCCGTTTCGTTATATAAAACTTCATTGATTATGACTTTGCTAGCGTTGGGTGAAATTGCATCAATGATGTTCACTGGAGTTGGTTCAGTTTGACCAGGATAATAAGTCCACAAATCCAACCCTTTAGCATCTCCAAAAGAACCGTTGCATGATGTCCCAGCGTTACCACCGTTACCAACAGTACCATTTTGACCAAATTTCCGGTCATTGCTGGCGGTATCAAAACCGTTAATTGGGTCGCTAAAGGCTGGGCTTGGTGGACTAATACCACAGAGTACTTGACCAGACGTACCTATTTGAATACCACTGATAGTTTTATAACCGCGATCGTCATAAAATCCTCTGGTGTCGCCGAGTGGATTAGCGGCATTCAGCATTGTAATAGTAGGGCCGCCAGTAAAATTGTTTTCCGCATCTAGCAAGGGAAAGTGATATTCACCTCCAAAGGTTCTGACACTGACTTTGTAATCACTGCCAACGGGGAAAAAATTACCACTGTTATCTTTACCATTCCAACTAACCGCTTGCTGTCCCTTTAAGGTCATAATCCCTCGCAAAAGACGGTTTTGCGAGTTGGTCGGATCAAAATTGCTGCCGTTTCGGCTGATAATCAGTTCGTAAATACCTGTGACGTTGCTGTCAAAGTTAAAAGTACCGCCTGTACCATAAGAACTATTATTTCCTGTAACTGTGCCGTTGAATTGTAAGTTCTTGATAACAGGAATAGTTGGGATAAGGGGAATCCCAGTTCCGTCTAAGGTGCCATCTGACTTGTAACGATCAATATATGAAAGTACGCTAGGGTCAATGATGGGGTTCAAAAAGGTAGCAAATTGCGGACGAGCTAGGCTTACACCACCTTGCAGACTAGTAAGCTGACTATTCGTCCCCAATATGTCGTGGTAGAGAGGCGTTATACCATCGCTGTCAAAAAAGCCAGCCTGATTACCATAGAGAGCGAATCCATTTGGGTCAGTGTCTCTGAGTTGTACTTTATATTGGAAGCCATCTGTAGTTACAGGATAGACTGGGAAATTTAGGTATCGACCGTTACCACCAGTATATAGGGCAAGATAGTAGCTGAATAACCGTCCATTTATGTCAGTGGTTGAGGTATTTTCACTACTCCGTACCGTAACATCCCAAGCTGCAACACTCGTTCCTTGTTGAGTGTTAAAGTTGTTTCCACTGCTCAAATTAATCTGACCAGTTGGAGCAATATCAGTTGCAGAATTACCTCCACTAGGCCCGTAGAAAACAACGTCATAAACTCCAGTGGTTGGAGCTTGATAGTAGCAGGGAATATACCCATTGGGATTACCTCCACCAGAAATAGCACGGGGGCCATTTAACTCCTGTTGGCGAGTTGAGATAACTCCTCGTCCAGCTTGAGAAGTACACAAAAAATCTTCTGTAGTGGGTATAGTTTCAATGCCAATACTTCCAGTGACACGACCAGGATTATAAACGCGGATATTACCGTTGCTTACTCCAACTGCACTAGAACCCAAAAGAATATATTCACCTTGATTAGCATAGACTTTCAATAAGGTTCGTCGCCGAATGATAATACCATAACTATCAGTACGCCAATCTATGTTAGCTCTGCTACTAGTGACTGAGGCATTACTAGGATATAAAGTGCGACTACCTTCAGCCTGAGCGACTTGTGTCCAGCAATTCAGGGCGCACAGTGATAGAGCAAGACTACTAAGTAGTGTTTTATAGCGTTTGGGGAGTCTATTGTTGAGCGCTAAAAAATGTTTTAAAAGTAGACTCATTTATGCTTTACTAGCTCCTAATTACGTTTGAATGAGTGCGATCTATTGCATTCATGGCTGATTCTGAGGTTCCACGCTGGAGTGAGTAACGCCGCTTTTAGGTTTCCCATTGTGTAAGAGAATCTACCATCTTGATTCACATTTACTGTGGCGATCGCTCTTAAATTTTTAAATAAAAATTTCATATTTACTATCTGCGTATCATTATGGAAATCAGTTGTAGATACGTTACATTGCAACGTATCTACACGTTTAAATTGATGCATCTGTTTGTACTCTTGCTCCTCTGCTTCTTTGTTGGCGTAATTTCTCTACCAGGGTTTGCACCGGAGATTTTTGTGGCTGGCGTGCTATAGGTTTTTGCTGTCCAAAGCCGTCAAACAATTCGTTGAGCTTAACTGTAAAGCCTAAATACGCGCCTCCCGCAGAACGTGTTCCTGAGAAATCCCGGTCATCAACTTTACCAAAGACGTAACCAGCAGAAACGCGCAGGTTAGGCGTGAGGTAGTAGCCTGTTTCCAGAACAAAGCCTGTCTCACTGTAGCTAGACTGACTAATTACACGAGCTTCACCCACCAAATCCCAGCTATATCCCAAACGATAGGTAGCGCGTACTTGGGCCAGATTGACTGTGCTAGTACCGGCTAAATCGCTAGCTATGTAAGAGGTACTGTTACGCAACGCATACTTCCCGTAGAATTCCCATTGCCAATTAGGAGCATAAATTGCTTCTAAAGCAAAGGTATGGTCTTGAGAACCCGTACCACTTCCTAACAGGATAGTGTCAGGGATAGTTGATGGATTTTGGCGATATTCATAACGCAATAAAGCATTAAATTTATCGCTATTGGGGTCGCGGTAGGCTAAACCCAGTTTTAGATTAGCAGTATCTCCCAATCCTGAAAGCTTTTGATTGGAAGAACCGGCTTGTTGATAACGTACCAAAGCGGTGAGAGCCGGAGAAATTTTACCCGCAGCACCTGCGGTAATTACTGTATTAGCACCACCAGAAGAGGAACGATGTTCGTAACGGACGCTAGCTTGAAACTGCGGATTATCACTGTATTCCAGACCGACACTGTAGCTATCGCCACCATCAAATCCGATCGCAGACGCTGATTGACCAAAAGCATAGGGTTGGGCATATTGTTGACCCGCCGCAGTGCGTCCAAAGAAGTTGCCAAATACGTGTTCGTAAGCAACATTCAGCCGTAATCCAGAAGCAATAGTCCAGCGATTATTTAGACCAATTGCTCCTTGAGTAGTCATTTCGTTAGCACCACCCAAAATTGAGTAACGACCGGTCAAGGTAGTATCCGATCCGAGTTTGTGTTCGCCGTTGACACTCAAGCTAGTAATGGCATTACCCGAATATTGACCGCTACTGTAATACTGTTGGGCTAGACTAACGCTGACACCAGGAATTACCGCCCAATTCAGCCCGAAAATGGTACGGTCTAGGTAAACAGTATCCTTTTGGGAAGATAAGCTGAGTTCATTTTGGGTTTGGAATGTCAGGTTTTTAGCGAGGGGAACTGAAAAACGCGATCGCAGTTGATCGGAATTACTACTTAGGCTACTGTCGGGGATGCGGTCTTCCAGTTGACGATGAATCAAATCCAAATCAATAGTGGCGCTACCCAGGCGTTGTTGAATCCCAGCAGAAATCGTCGTCAGCGAATTATCAACCTTGCTACCAGGTATCGCCTCATAACGCGGTGCAAACAGTTCTTCAAAAGTATCTAGGGGTTGGGGAGCAATCCCAAAATTGTCTTCGTGGTCGTATTGCGCTCTGACGTTGGTAGTTGAGGTGAGTTTAGCTGTAACCTGCGCTCCATAACGGGTTTGTCCTGGGACAAAGCTGATAGTGGCATTATTGGCAAAACCGGTATCAGCAAAGCGATAATAGGCACGACCTTGAATCCCATTAGCAATCTTTCCTTCAGCTTCTAAACGGTAAGCATCACCTCTGACCTTTCCCACAACATCAGAATCATTAGTGGAATGGGCATATTCTGCGATTAACTTACCATTGTCACCCAAAGCAATCAGGGCATCTGCACCATAGAGTTGAAAGTCGCGCACCCCATGATTTTCTTGAATGTAGCTTGCTCCTATCCAACTTTCGGAGTTAAGTTTGCGGGAAAGGTTATATTGCAAACGACCAGCATAGATACTCCCATCAGAGTCTTCACTGTCATATTGATAGCTAACAACAATCCGACGTACCAATACTTGTCCGGTTCGATCGATATCGGTGCGAAGAATCGGTTCGCGGAATAATAAAGTACCGCGATCGTAGTCGATTTCGTAGTCTGGGCCTCGGTTAAGTTGTTTCCGTTCTAATACAGTCCCAGGACGATTGAGTTCTTCTAACTCGATGAAGACATTTTCACTACCGGCTTGTAATAGTCTGCGAGAGAGGAAGTAATAGCCACTAGTACCATCAGGAGCAATGGTATCTCGTTGAAACCCTTCTAAGTGGTCGCCATAGAAACCTGTAATTTGGAGGCTTCCTAAGTTGTAGTTAGCTTTAAAACCGTGGAGTTGACGGGTGATAGAAGTAAATTGCTGCGATCGCCGCGCAAATTCTTCTGTATT
>CAXUOL010000366.1:0-6856 GCA_964252435.1 uncultured Nostoc sp. | reverse complement strand
GGTTAGGGTGGGGTAAAACCTTGGTTAATCAGCTATTTCAGACTTGTGTGTACACCGTAGCCCCAACACATCGGGGAGGGTTGGAGAGGGGTAATTCAAGGATTTTTGCAAGAGGTCTATTGTTAATTGCTCTACCGTTTTTTATGTATATTGAATGCGGTTATCAAAAGTCAAGTGATATTTTTCCTGGCTTTCATGTCAAGGTGAATTTTGGGTATTTATTTATCCACAGGTGTTAGTTTTAAAGGATACAATGGCTCAGATCCATTTAATTGCCAAATTCTAAATACCAAGACAGCAGCTACAGTTAACCACACACAAGAAAATGATAAAGTCATTCCTGCTATAGGATTAGTTTGCCAATAAATTGCCGTCACCACTACAGCAGATAACCAAGGGCCTAAAATAACTACAGGTACAGCAGCACCTAATCTTCGTTCTACAGTAAAAATCGTATTCCAAGTATCCCCTAAAGCCAAATGTACCACAAACAAAATTAAAGGCAATACTAAAAACTGGTGATTCATTTGCTGCCAAACCAATACAGAAGAAATTACCCGCAAAACAGCAATTATCATCCAAACTATGGGAAATACTAAAGGTGGAGGAGACCATCTTGGTCTGATTACCTGGTCATAGGTCTGACGAGAACGGGTATTATCTAAAAGAGAAAAAATTCGAGAACGGATACTTAATAGAGCAAAAAATAATCCAGTCAATAAAGTGCTAAACCAACTAGGAAAAGAAGAATTGTTATCAATGAACAATACTAATTTTTCCATTCCTAGTAACACGAGAATCATCACTAATATTTGTAGTGTAGTCCCTAATATATAAACTAAAGCTGCTCTGACATCTAGTTCTTGTGTAGTAACTATTGATGTGTTTAGATACTGTTGTTTATTCCCAGGTTTTACCCCCATCACTGTATTAACGAACTGTTCAACTATTCCACTATTATTGGATTGATTCATAACTAAGAGATTGTGCGTAGTTGGTAATTAGTAGTAATAAGTCATTATATGATATTCTAATAATCAAAAGTGATTTTTGTAGTCTCTTTTAACATCAGAGTTTATAAGTTACGAATCTAATGTACAGTCTTTCGTAAGTGATATTGAGGAAAAAACGTGGAATTTCAGAAGTTATTGTATATTTTTACTCTAGTAAATATTGCTACGTTTGCTCTGAGTGTACCTGTATTTGCTCAAATCACACAGGCTCCCTTTAATTCTTCACAGTCGAGTTGTCGTGCAACTAAAGTAAATACTCCAGTTTTCAAAGAACCTTCAACATCATCCCACGCTACCAGAATATTGTCGGCAAAAACAAGGATTACTTTAGCATATATACCAGTTAGCGGAGATAGATTTGTCAGAATTAAATCTCCGACTTCAGGGTTTATTCAAACTGCTGTGCTGAAATTTTGTCAGACGAATAACAACGCTCAAAACCTATGGAGTAAACCTACTATTGGCAGTGTATGTCGGCAAATTGTCCGACAGGAAACTATACGTCGCCAACCAAGTACAAAAGAACCTTTTATTACAACACTTTATCCAAACACAACTGTGTTTGTGAACTTGGTTACAGGTAATGTCATTAAGTCATACAAATCTGAAAATTACATTTGGGTAGAAATCGACCTTTCCAGAAGTTTCCCTGGAGAATTATCTGGTAATGGTTGGATGGTCAACACTGACTTAGTAAATACTCCTGGATTAAGCAGTCTGGCTTATTGTAGTTAATAGCTTATTTCTAAGTATGTTACCCAGGTATAAAGCGTGTTTTACTCCTGAATTCTGTTAGCGCAGCGGGGCGTAGCCCATTCCGAATTCTGAGTTCTGCTGTATATTCACTCAAATTTAGGTCAGCGACAATTTGCTTAACTGTGTTAGAAATACCGTTTTTGATCTGAGCATAATCAATCTCAAGGGCATTATGACCACAGGGTAAAATTGTGCAGCGTGGCACCCATGAGGAATTATGGCAGCAAGGCGGAACTTATGTTCGCCTACTTCACGCAGCAGAGGCATAATATCGAGTTTAAGAACATTTATTGGAAGTATTCGTTTTCAAGTATAGACATAATTACTAACGAAGAATACTTATCTTTTTGCCTCAAGGCTTCTCGCAAAACTCCTTCCTCTTGAAAGCCGACTGACTGATAAACATGTCTAGCACGTTGATTGTGTTCAAAGACATCTAACCAACAACGATGAGCATTATACTCTTCAAAAACCTTTTTGAGGATCATTCGCAACGCACGCTTGCCGTATCCTAGTCCTGGTTCAGCAACGATAATTCGAGTTAATTCAATACTACGGTTCGGTGATTGTAAGCCAGACAAAATAGTGTAGCCTTGCGTTTCTCCTGAAGCATTTTCAATCATTAAATAATGTTTGTCAGCAGAGTGTAAGTTTCTGCTGTGTTCTTCTCGGCTCCAGCAGAGGATAAGGTCTTTAAATTCATCTCTGGTTTCTTGAGTAAAGATGAAGTCTATATCGTTTAGGTTAGCAGATCGTAATTTCATCATTAAAAAAAATTCTGTTATATTAAGCCGGGATACAATAGTTTTTTATATCTTTTTCCACTCGTCGAACTCATATCGATTTACCTTCAGTGAATCCTCTTAATACTTTACTTCCGTTCAAAGACAAAAATAATGGAAATCGGTTTGTTTGTCTTAGGATCGGATGGCTCATATAAATTTAGCAATCGGTAATTCAAAGCATGGAATTCGTCGATCCATGATTCCAGGGTTCTGAAATACCAAGGAGTAGGGTAAAATGGTCGATCTGCATTTGGTTGCCATGAAGTTTCGCGCCACCCATTGGAGTATGTAAAGTCACCGCAAGCAATTATCGGATGAAGTGTTTGAATGATTATTTTGCCTTTGTCTTCTAACAGACTATGACCTGCCTTGGCAATCTCATCAAGAGCGCATTCGCCTAGAATTGAAAAGTTGCAGATAAAGCAACAAAAATAGTTAATGGTGCTAAATCTTTGTGATGCAAGATCCGAGTACGAACAGACAACAAAGCGAGAATCACCACTATCCTTTGCTGTCTCAATGAGATCGGCACAAAAATCAACACCCCTGCCATCGATTCCTAAAGAAAAAAGCTGTCGAGACAACCATCCCTCACCGCATCCAATATCTAAGAATGTTTTTGGATTAAGTTGGGTTATTGCTTTAACTATAGCGGCATCTGTGGCGATCGCACGGCTTTCAATTTGTTTATTACGAATTGCTTGTGTCCATAATTTAGCATTCATCTGCCATGAGTCAAGGATTCGTTTTTCATTCTCGTCCATACAACACCGCTCAAATAATACAAACAATCTTCTCCTTTAAAACATAAACGATAATGCAGCCAGATGCAGGATTTCGACTATTTGCAAGAATCGCAGTTTTGCCCAAGAGCGATCGCTTGTGCAATTTGAGTGATATTATGTGCAATTAAATAGCCATAAGATCCTGATTAATTTTCTAATGTTTATATGTGTTGGGTTTTGCTATTGTTTAACCCAACACATATCTAAAGATTAAAGTGCTTTAACCTCAGATGCGATTTATATTCTTTGGCTATAAATAGCTTTTGTTAAGCAATCACAGTAATATTTGCACTAGTAAGTGCTACCTGATTCGAGAACTGGGCGATTTGAACTTGTGCAAGTTTACTATCAACCCCATCTGCGTCAAAGAATAGTTTTCTCGTAGTTTGATCGTAGATAAAGCGATCGCTTTGTGTTATCGCATTGGTACCAAGTCGGAATAAACCTGAATTGAGCGTTGTATTTTGAGATTGGTTAAGTCGGAATTCTATCTGGGAAATGAAGATAGTATCATCTCCAAGAGTAAAATCAGCGATCGTATCATAGCCTCCAGTACGGCTACCAGTGAGGTTGAAGCTATCTTGCCCAATTCCACCAATCATCACATCTCGACCAACTCCACCAGCTAGTAAATCATTACCTGCACCACCGAGCAAGGTATCATTGCCTGAATTAGCAAAGAGGCTATCATTGCCATCTTCTCCACTCAAGATGTTAGCGGCATTATTTCCCGTCAAAATGTTATTAACGCTGTTACCAGTACCATTTTTTGTCCCAGTTCCAATCAGTGTCAAGTTCTCCAGGTTATTTCCCAACACCAAAGTCATCGAAGAGTTGACTAAATCTGTGCCTGCATCTAAGCCTTCAATAATAGAATCGTTGAGGTTGTCTACAGTGTAAATGTCATTACCGACTCCACCATTGAGCGTGTCATTCCCTGCACCTCCATCTAAGGTGTCATCACCTATGCCGCCTAACAAGGTGTCATTACCTGAGCTACCAAAGAAGTCATCGTTGCCATCTCCTCCTGTTAAGGTGTCATTTCCAGCACCACCATCTAAAATGTCATCGCCTGCACCACCATCTAATTTGTCATTACCTAAACTACCAAAAAGGTTGTCGTTGCCATTTTCTCCACTCAAAGTGTTAGCAGCATTATTTCCCGTTAGAATGTTATTGAAGCTGTTACCAGTACCATTGATTGCCGCACCTCCAATCAGAGTCAAGTTCTCCAGATTATCTAGCAACACCAAACTTACAGAAGAGTTGACTAAATCTGTGCCTGCATCTAAGCCTTCAATAATAGAGTCATTGAGGTTGTCTACTGTGTAAACGTCATTGCCGACTCCACCATTGAGACTATCAACTCCCAAACCTCCATCTAAGGTGTCATCACCGACGCCGCCTAACAAAGTGTCATTACCTGAGCTACCAAAAAGGCTATCGTTGCCATCTTCTCCACTCAAGATGTTAGCGTCAGTATTTCCAATCAGAATGTTATTAAGGCTGTTACCAGTACCATTGATTGCGTTGGTTCCAGTTAGTGTCAAGTTTTCCAGGTTATTTGCCAAGATCCAATTCACCGAAGACTTGACTAAATCTGTGCCTAGATTGGCGGATTCAGTAATCAAATCGTTGAGGTTGTCTACGATGTAAATGTCATTGCCGACTCCACCATTGAGACTATCAGCTCCTAAACCTCCATCTAAGGTGTCATCACCGACACCGCCTAACAAAGTGTCATTGCCTGAGCTACCAAAAAGGCTATCGTTGCCATTTTCTCCACTCAAGATGTTGGCGTCAGTATTTCCAATCAGGATGTTATTAAGCCTGTTACCAGTACCATTGATTGCGTCAATTCCAGTCAGTGTCAACTTTTCCAGGTTATCTGCCAAGATCCAATTCACCGAAGACTTAACTAAATCTGTGCCTGCATTTAAGCCTTCTGTAATAATGTCGCTGATGCTGTCCACAATATAAGTGTCATTGCCTTTACCACCAATGAGACTGTTAGTGCCTGTACCACCTGACAATAAATCATTGCCATCACCACCATCAAGGGTGTCGTTATCACCTAGTCCTTGGAGGGTGTCATTGCCCTGCAATCCTGAAATGATATCCTGGCTATCTGTACCAATCAGTTTGTTTGCAATTGAAGTGCCATTAATAATCATATTAGGGTCTTTTATGAGGATAATCGATGCTTCTTCTGCCGCCCCAAGTGCGATCGCAGAATTCCCTAGCTTCGCTTTTTTTAAAATTAAACAGCCTCAGCAAATATGTCTAACTTGATACATACTTTAATTGACCTGTTTGTTTCTTACGAGTGTGAAGCGTAAAGCCCCCGGTTGGAAACCGGGGGATATAAGCGAACGGCTGAATTCATTCAGCCATGATGAGGATCATTGATGTACTCCAAAACATATGAAGTACTAATTTTCCCAGTCGTGTCAAACATATAAGAGTGCGTCCAGAGACTAGGAAGTTTTAATAATTCTGGAAACTCCTTTCTCAAAAACCTTGAAGAACGTCCTTTGAATGCTTTCACAACTTGAGCGATTGAGTGATGCGGATCATACTCTACTAACAGATGTATATGATCTGGTGCAATTTCTAGAGCTTTAATCACCCACTTGTTGTCGTTGATAGTGGCAATCAGCCAGAAATCAAATTCACGACTGGTAAAATAGCGGGATTTGATTTTGGTCTGAAGACATTTCTCACCTGTTCTGAAGGGTTTAATATTGAGTCGCCGCTATTTCTCAAACAATCCTTAAACGATATAAAGATAGCGAGTCGCCAGCATTCCAAGAAACTTTCTGGTTCAACAACGCGAGAACGCGCACGAAAAAATCTTGTTCGCAAGCATGAAGATGTTGCAAACCGTAGACGCGATTGGTTTTGGAAATTAGCTTTATCCTTAACAAGTAAGTTTGATGTGTTGTGTTTTGAGACATTAAATCTCAAAGGAATGCAGCGTCTTTGGGGAAGAAAAATAGGCGACCTAGCATTTAGGGAATTCTTAGAGATTCTTGAATGGGTTGCATTAAAAAAAGGAAAGCAGGTAGTCTACATTGATCCTTGGTATCCCTCAAGCAAAACCTGTTCTTGCTGTGGTCATGTTTTAGAATCTTTGGATTTATCAATTAGACGTTGGCGTTGTCCGTCATGTCTTTCTGTTAATGACCGAGATGAAAACGCCAGTTTGAATATTAAAAGAGTCGGGAGTTCGACTCTAGGCGTAGGAGATGTTAGACAGTCCCAGACTGCAATCTCTGTCTGATGCCTGAATCCCCCGGTTTCCAACCGGGGGGTGCGATTCGTTCACTCGAAATGAATAGAAATATTTAGGGATGAGTGACATTTGAGAGATAACCCTTAATGGGTGGAGTTCGCACTTTTAATCTCTCTCAGATGATAACTGATTAACCATGAGGGTGATTCCAAAGGAAAACCGAGGAAAAGTCCCTCTCCGTAGGTGCAACGGTAACAGCATCATCCCTACGGTAGCGACTAG
>CAXUOL010000365.1:0-6859 GCA_964252435.1 uncultured Nostoc sp. | reverse complement strand
ACGATTCTATAGTGCAGGTGGGTGAGTTTGGTTTATTGAGTGCCTTAGCTGTAGGTGGTGGTTTGTGGTTATTCCAGCAAAATCGCCCCAAAGACAGTTTAAAGCAGCTAGATGGTATGGTGGTTGATCGAGCGACTGTGGAAAGTGCGATCGCTAAAACTGAAACTGTAATTAACCAACTAGCACAAGAAGCAGAAAACCATCCAGCCTTAGAAACACTCAGAGAACAAGTTGCCCAATTGTTGCTGGAATTAGACAGACAACAAATTAAAGTAGCTGTGACTGGCGGGAAATCCGTGGGTAAAAGCACTTTAATTCAAGTGCTAGAGCAAAATCTAGAGACACAAAATTTCGTGTCTCTACAAGAGACAGCACCTTTGTTTAGAGAAGTGGGTGAAAATTCAGATGCGGCTATTTTGGCAGAAGTAGCAAAATCTGATTTTGTTCTATTTCTGACAAATGGTGATTTGACAGACTCAGAATTTCAAACCTTACAGCAGCTAAAGGCAGCAAATCAGCCTAATATGCTGGTTTTCAACAAACAAGACCAGTATTTAACCGATGAAAGTGCCAACATTTTTAGTCAATTGAAACAGCGGATGCAGGGAAATGTAGTTGCAACTGCGGCCTCTCCCATTGCCATCAAAGTCCGAAAACATGAAGCTGATGGTTCTGTGCAAGAGTGGATGGAACAACCAGCAGCAGATATCCAGCAGTTAACTCAACAGTTGGGTGAAGTTTTGGCACAGCAAAGACAACGGCTAGTTTGGGTGACAACCATGAGGAAAGCCGGATTGTTGAAAGCTGAGGCGAAAAACTGGTTGAATGGAACCAGACGCGATCGCGCCACCCCAATTATTGAACAATATCAGTGGATAGCTGCTGCTGCTGCCTTTGCTAACCCAGTACCAGCCTTCGATATTTTGGCAACTGCGGCAATTAATGCTCAGATGGTAATGGATTTAGGTAATATCTATCAGCAAAAATTTTCCCTAGAACAGGCACAAACCGTAGCTGGAACAATGGGAAGTTTAATGTTGAAACTGGGTTTAGTTGAACTTTCTACAAAGGCGATTAGTACTGTTCTGAAAAGTAATGCCGTTACCTTTGTTGCTGGTGGCGTAGTGCAGGGAGTAAGTGCAGCTTATCTGACTAGAGTCGCAGGGTTAAGTCTAGTTGAGTATTTCCAACAGCAGGAAATAGCAATAGATTCTGGGAATGGTTTGAATTTGGAGAATTTGCGGCAAACATTGCAAAAAGTATTTCAGCAAAATCAGCAAATTGGTTTTTTGCAGGGATTTGTTAAGCAAGGCGTGAAGCGTTTGTTGCCAGAAGTGCAGCAGGTTGAAGTAGTTGGTGTTGAGAAGTTTGTCGGTTAAGTTCACTCAGAGGCGCAGAGTTTTTCTTTGCGCCTTTGTATTAGGCTGAAAAATCTGGTATCGTTGCGACTCTTGTTTTGAGGATAGATAAATTATGAAAACGCCTTATCTTACAAATCCAGAAGGTGTTTTTAACAAAGATTTGTTAGAAACTATTGACATAAATGAGCTTCAAAACCTAGTTATTCAAACTAGACACAGGTTGGAAGAACGTATTAGTTCTCAATCTCCAGCTACTTCAATGTTTGTACAAATAACTCATTTAGCGGCTGAAGCTGAAGCTGCTAATGAATTATCAATAAAATCTCATAAATTCCAAGAAGCAAGTAATTTAGCTTTCAAACTTGCACAAGAGTATCAAGAAAATAACCTAAATACAGTTTTTGAATTATTAAATAATTATTCATCTTTATTGCGAGTAAATAAAAATTTTTCTTTGGCTTTATATTACTTAAATATAGCCAAGGAAGCTAAAACTAACAATAACAAACCGGCGCAATACAAAAACTATACTGAAGCCTTCAAATTACTCACAGAAATTGTCACAAATTATTGGAGACTTTGCCCGACATACGTCCGTTGGATGCTAGATTTATCAGCTAACAAACTGCTTGTAGATCAAGAACTGGGGCAAAAAAAAGTATTATCTGAAATAAAGTTTTTGTTTCAGATGCTTTTACCTTCAATCAAAAGTTGTAAAAACTTAGTTGCTAATTACAAAAAGGCAAAAAGAGAGTACATACGTTCTATATTAATTAACGTAGAAATATATTCAGATTTATATTCTCCTTTAGCGGAAAATATTAATTCTATTAAAGAATACGGTTTAACTCTCGATGATGTTCTTTCTGTATCTAAATATGCATACCGTGTTAACAATAAATTTCCTCAATTACAAGCCGTTTTATATGAAGCGATAGAAGAAACTATACAAATGATGAAAATGGGTGTACATATTAGCGATCCATTAGTAATTACACCAGTGGGATGGATAGCACAAAAATACCCAGAAATTTCTGAATATTGTAATCAAATTCTTACAGAATTAGTAGAAAAGCAATTCAGTAATCCTTTATTAGAAATTGAGGATCAAACAATGACAGGTGAGTTTTAACAAAACAATATACCAAGCATGAACTGGGAAGAATTCAAGCGTGAGGGAGATGTTGCAGTCAAAAAGGTTTGTGAGGGATTAAAAAAAAGAGGTATTAATGTGGGAAAGTCGATTATCAGTCAGTTTGGTACTGATGAAGACATTCCCGTGTACGATAATTTAGGTAATAAGTTGTTTTGGATATCTGTAAAAAGTGTGCCTGGAAACACTACAGATCCTAAGAAATTGCCACCAGGTTATAAAGGATGGATGTGTGGCGAAGTAGAGAGTAAACAGTGGATATATCCGCCTACAGTAATTATTTGGTATTGTCTAAAGTCTAATGTAGCTTGGGGAGCAATAACACCAAAACGTCCTAGTACCGAGTGGTTTATTTATCCTGATAGGTATGGCATTATCAAAGATCAGCGTAAAAGTTATCTATCAGGTAAAACTTATTACATATATCCATCTTATTGTGTGCCAGTTGAAAGAATAATCAGTAAAGACGAAGTTATTACATATATTAAACAATTATCTAGCCTTTAATTGAGAATGGGCGATCGCACTTATATTTTCTCCTTTTTTACTGGTTAAGGTTTCCTATATTTAGGTTTTCAAATCAGCAAAGACATCTTCTCACAATTCATACCAGTATATTGCCATTTATGCGGGGTTTTATTTTTTAGTTTTTACCTGTTAAGTAGAGAATGACACTTACATGGTCTGTAGATAAATCTAAAATTTACCCAAGCCTAAAATAGGCTTGGGTGTATTTAAGAATATCGTGAGAGTTGCGAGTTCTCAAAAAATTGTGAATAAGGATAATTAACTAAACAGCACCACTGTTTCTATTAAACAGAATAGCTATAGTTTTGAAAATTAGCTTTAAATCGTACACTAAACTCCAATTTTTTTGATACTGCAAATCCAGACGAATTACATCTTCAAAACTACGGACTGTAGAACGTCCATTTACTTGCCATTCGCCAGTCATACCGGGTTTTACATCTAAACGTTGCCACTCTGGTACTTCATAACGTTCCACTTCATCTGGTGTAGGCGGTCGAGTGCCTACTAAACTCATCTCTCCTTTGAGGACATTCCAAAATTGGGGTAATTCATCAAGACTAGTTCGCCGTAAAAAGCGCCCTACCTTAGTAATTCTAGGGTCATTCTCATTCTTGAAAAAAGCACCTTGCACTTGGTTTTTAACTTGGGATTTCTTCGCTTCTGCATCCACACACATAGAGCGGAATTTCCAAATCTTAAACTGTTTCCCCATCCAGCCACAGCGAGTTTGACAAAAGAAAATAGGCCCGGGATCGTTAATTTGAATAGCGATCGCAATTGGAATAAACAAAATTCCTGTAATTAATAAACCAATCACTGACCCGACAATATCTAAGAACCGTTTCATCCAAGATGCCATAGAAGGGTGAGTAGTGGGTAACTGCTCTACTTTACGGGAAGTTGTCTTGCGATTATCTACTACGTCATCTTGTTCTATTAACGGCCTATCCTCCACAAGCTCTAAAGGAAAAACCTGATCCAACCCTGTGAGTTTTAGAACTCCCATGACTTGAGGTGTTACATTCCGCAGTGTTAATGTAATCCCCTTAGTCTGAGCGTATTTAAAATTACTTACCAGGGCACCTAAACCACTACTATCGATAAAAGTAGTTTGGTGAAAATCAATAATGATTTGCTTGGGATGTGAATTGGGCCCGATTAAGCCTTGGCAGGTTTGCTTAAAGCCTAAAGCCTCCAGCACGCTCAACCGCGTCGGCACCTGCACTATAGCCATGTCGTTTAGGGAATTAATTGGAAAATCGACCTCTGTCGGTTGGCTAGTCATGAAGCTCTGCACTTTCGTTGCCATGTATAATGTAATCTGCCAAACATTACTTTGTCCTACAAAATTACTTAACCTAATATCGGAATTAGTGGTAATCAGGACTAACTGCTATTTACCGGGGCTGAGATTGGAGATCGCTAGCGAGGATTCACAATAGAACAAGAAGCTAAAAAACATCCTTGCTGTTGTGCCGACGCAGCGCGATCGCGTTGCTCTGATCAAATGATTGCTAAAAATACGGTTACACCTACCGCACGCCTGATCGAGGTCTTTTCTGCCATTCAAGGAGAAGGACTGAATGTAGGGACACGTCAGATATTTATTCGTTTTGCTTTGTGTGATTTGCGCTGTCACTTTTGTGATAGTGCCCACACATGGAGTGCACCTACAACTTGTCGGATAGAGCGATCGCCTGGATTGCGCGACTTTGAAATCCACTCTAACCCCGTCCCGTTACCCATATTAATCGAATGGGTGGAACAGCAAAATCTACCTTGTCTACACGATAGCATTAGCTTAACTGGCGGCGAACCACTTCTTCATGCCTCATTTCTAACGCAGTTTCTACCCCAAGTGCGAGCCATAACTGGTCTACCTATATACTTAGAAACCGGCGGACATCGCCCAGAACAACTAGCAATGATTATCCCATACTTAGACTCTGTAGGTATGGATTTCAAATTGCCCAGTGTTAGCGGCGAAAGTCATTGGCAAGAACATAGTAAATTTCTCCAGTTATGTTATGACTCATATTTAAATGTTTTTGTCAAGATAATTGTGTCTCAAGACACAGATCCCGGCGAGTTGGAACGTTCAGCTTCGTTGGTGGCAGAGGTTAGTCCAGATATCCCAGTATTTTTACAACCTGTCACGCCTTTGGCTGTATCAGAACAATTTTCTCCATTACCTGTACTTGCGCCTTCTAGCGATCGAGTTTTGACGTGGCAAGCTTTGATGAAGAGGTTTGTCAAGCACGTGCGGGTGATCCCCCAGACGCATAAAATGCTGAACCAGTTGTAAAATTTCAGTTTGATAAAGATGTAGTCAAGAAAAAAGTAAGATTTTATGAAATGGTAATTGGGCTGTTGCCGCTAATTAGGGAGGCAGCAGCCTCCTTAGTAGGCATTCCCAGTCGGAGGCAGAGTGAGGAGTAAGGAACGAGGAGTTTGAAGTTTCGAGTTCACTCATAATTCATAACTCCTAACTCCTAACTCCTAACTAATTACAACCCGCCCTCGTCTGGAGTTTTCGATTTAGCTTTTGCTTTATTGGCACTGCGTTTGAGGGCAGAGAGTCTTGCTTCGTATCTCGACCGTTGACGCTTACTAGGAGTATTATCAATCAGGGTTTTCAAGGCGCTACCGAGACTCTTGTAGGCATTGGGGAGGCTATAACCAAAACGAGTTGCTAAAGCGATCGCTTTCTCATCAGCATTGAGCAATTCTCTTAGTTGCTTTTCCCCATTATTCTTTTGGTACAGTCGCCAGCCTGACACGCCACAAAGCGACAAAGCTAACACCAGCAGCAATCCATCTTGTACCCACAATTCCCCGACAGCACCACCTAAACCAATAGCTAGTGCTGCCATTTCCCAACCATCTTTAGGAATTGTGTCATTTTGAACGCGAGCAACCTCATGCCAGAACAGCAGATTACGCTGATCCATTGCGAGGGCATCCCATTTCACCAAATCAATTTGAATTTCTACCTGGTCTTTACCAATTTCTTCGCAGCGAACCAGGGGTGGATTGACCTCAGTTGTGCCTTCAACCGTAACCCAGCTTTGCAGTTCTGGTGGTAGTAAGGCTTTCAACCGCCGGAGTTCGCTCATTTCCGCTTTGGCAGAGGAGGTTGCATAGGATGTCATAATATCCAGCCCCAGAAAATTTCAGTATATAGTGAGGGTATCACTTTGGAGTATAGCTATTTAAGTAACGATCCGTCTCACTCACTAGGGAAACTTCCTCGCTTTTTTCGCGCTTCCATTGCTTTTTCTAGTAAATCTAACAATCCTGGCGCTTCTTCTTGGATACTGAGTAATAGTCTTTCCCCAAGTTCTATATTCCCCGGATCAAGACCTGTTGCCATCACTTCTGTTAGGCGAGGTATTGCTATGCCATCCACAATCTGAATTAATCCACTCAGACAACGGTGAAATTGTCTTTCTGTGAGAATCGAGTCTTCTAAAGGAAACTCAATAATGGCACGGATTTCACCATCGGATGGGTCGTACTCCCATTGCAACATTTTGGTTTCCCAAGAAATGGCAAGCATTGTCTGGAGGATAGCTGCCTTGTGAGGATGGTCTTGGATTCCTCCCAGAACTTGAGGGGCAAATACCCGAAAAAATTTTCCTTCTTCATCCAGTTGGACAACTATTAGGAAATCTTCTAGATTATCAGCCTCCACACCTGTTATAATTCGGTCTTCTTTATCATCAAAACGGTAGTCCCAACCAAGGTTATCTAAATAGTTGGCAATCTGTTTGAGGTTAGCTCCCATAAAAGCCTCATAAGGAACGGTGGAGCA
>CAXUOL010000364.1:0-6875 GCA_964252435.1 uncultured Nostoc sp. | reverse complement strand
GTGATCCGAATTGGAGATGTGGTCAGTGATGCAGTCTATTCTGATGGCAGCTTCAAAGTATCTGAAGGAACTTTAGCCTTTGCTCCTGGTAGTTCCGGTTGGTCAACAGGCGATTCAGGAGAACCATTGCGCTTCCTAGAGCTATTTTTGCGAGGAGGGAGTGCTTGGGAACGCTTTGGTCGTCCCCGTGTGAATCAGCAAGTAACTCAAATTGCCTAAAATTTGGTAGTAGGCTTCTGTCTGTGGCTGAGTGCAGACTAGCATTGTCAGTTGCCCTGACTAAAAGCGATTAGATTTGTGCCACACCGCCATCGACGAAGCTAAAAAGCCACCGCAGTCAAAGCAGGTAAATCTTTAGAGTTAATAAGGTCACTAGTCAGTTACGTTTTAAGCTAAAGCGCTGGCATGGTGGCGGATATGATCTTCAATAAAAGTGGCGATAAAATAATAACTGTGATCGTAGCCTTGTTGGTAACGTAAGTTTAGCGGCTGATTAACATCCGCACAAGCTTGCTCAAACACCTTTGGTAATAATTCCTCAGCTAAAAATTTATCAGCAGTCCCTTGGTCAATGAGAATTGAACTGTGATATCTTTGTTGTCTGACTAATTCACTAGAATCATAAGCACGCCAACTTTCTTGATTGCTGCCAAGATAACCACTAAAAGCTTTTTGACCCCAAGGACAACGCATAGGTGCAGCTAGAGGTGCAAAGGCTGATACTGATTTATAGAGTTCTGGGTTTCTGATTGCACAGACAAGCGCCCCGTGTCCCCCCATTGAATGACCGAAAATACCTTGTTTATCAGGTTGGGTGGGGAAATTTGCATTAATTAAAGCAGGTAATTCCTCAACAATATAACTATACATTTGGTAGTTTTTACGCCAAGGTTCTTCTGTAGCATCAACATAAAAGCCTGCACCTGTGCCAAAATCCCAGTCGTTATCCTCACCTGCAATGCCAGTATTACGCGGACTAGTATCTGGTGCAACCAATATTAAACCGTACTCAGCCGCAAAGCGCTGCACTCCTCCCGCCTTAACCATAAAATTCTCTTCCGTGCAACTCAAACCAGATAGGAAATAGAGAATCGGCGCAGGTTTTTGAGTTGCTTGTGGTGGTTGATAAATACTAAAGCGCATTTCACCGTTACAGGTTGAGGAGGGATGACTGTAAAAGCCGAGTTTGCCACCAAAGCAAATAAATTCGGAAATGAGGTTGAGGTTGGGCATTGGTTGTATTCTATTTCCTGAGCGGTTGTGGGAGAATGATTATTTTAGCGTAAGTTTAAATATGTTCCTCTTGCCTGCACAACTTGGGGTAAAACTAGCGAGGATTTAGTTGCTTTCCTTGATGCTTGTCTTGCAACTAAAAGTTGCAAGTATCAACCCATAATTGCACAATTTTGGTTGATTTCAAACACAATAATTCAGCTAATGTACAGCCAATTTGCAGCAGTTTTGGTTCGGATTAAAACACCTGCACCTGACCCGAAACAAGCGAGGAAAGTCCCCTGGCTGGTTTGACTTCCGGTAGGCCTGGAGCGCCACGGACTCGTTATCCGATTGTGAAAAAAGCTTTTACCAAGCCTAAGAAAGTATCTAAAAATACTGCCTAACTGCTTTTCATTTCTTTTATTACTCTGAGTTCATTTCATTGTTCGACATGGAATCAATTGCTTCAAATGTCGAGCTATTTTTGCTTGCTTTAATCTAAACTCCAGTTAGAGGGATCGAGTTCTAAAAGCTGACAAAACTTAAAATAATCAACTTGAGAGTTAAATTCACCAGTCCAGTAGCCCTTCACGGCTACAATCAACTTAAGATCCAAAGGTTTGCTTCATTTTTGAAAGAAGCTTCGAGATAGACTCCCCATGAATAATAGAACCATGCATTGTTGCAAGGTACTTAATAGGTAGATTCTCTATTGCCTCAATCCCTCGAGTGAAGCTTTTTCCTTCAGACATAAATCCGACTTTTTGCTGAAAGTTAATGATAGATTCTGTAAGATCCTTTTCGGTAATCGGTTCCTCGAACTGACCAGGATGAGCCGCAAGATCGGAACAAAAAAGGATCTCCTCTTGCGGCTGATAGAATATACAACCCTCCCATCCATGAGGGAAATGAGGAGTTTCAATCAGTATGATATCTCTTTTACCCAAGGAAAGAGCAAAGTTATTCTTAAGAGCCGTTGTTGGTCGCAGTGCAAAGTCATCCATGTTCGATTGATTCAGAGGACTCACAATTGTTTTTGCTTGCGGTGCTGCTTCAAGCCATTGATTAAGCGCTCCGCACTCATCAGCCTCAAGGTGACATAAACCAATGTAATGAAGTTTTGAAGCATCGCAGACAGACGAAACAAGTTCATAAGTTTGCTCGAACCAATTTGAGCGACCCGTATGAATAAGCATCGGATGCTCATCAAGGATAAGGAATTGACTGAAAACGAACTTTTTATTATTTGAGATAGAAAGCTTATATATATTAGGAACTATCTCATCTATCCGCGTGAAGTTAGCATTGATATGCGTAAACATTATAGTTTTTTAGTTTATTAAAAGACTTAACTCTCAGTACAAATATTTAAAAAGGAGAATTGCTGAACTAAAACAAGAAGAATTGATTTGGGATGAATTTTCATAATCTGCCTTAAATATTAAACTACTGTTTAACGATAGGTTTACAGTTTTTTGTCGCGAAAAAGGGTGATAATAGCTATATTGTAAAAGTTTTGGATTAGGACAGTAGATATGACATTGAAAAACACCTTTGGTGAATATAGTTTCGTTAGTAAAATAGACGTTACTGATTTGGAAGCTAGCTTAGTACTGTTAGCACCTTTGTTGTAAAGGATATAGTTGCTGCTCGTCAAAGCCTTATTGAAAAAGGAGTTGAAGTTGGGCCAATTACAGATGTCGGTCACGGAGTTCAATTGTCTGTCCTTAAAGATATTGACGGAAACTTGTTGGGACTTCGGCAAAATCCGCAGTCTTAACTAGCTTATTGCTGAAATCGGGGATTTAGGTTGCAACTGAACTCATGTTACTACCTAATCCCCAAGCTGTGCAGATAGCGCTTTAGATGTACGTGCGCTCAATGCCTTGCCTCCGAAACGCCAACCTGGTAGCGAAGTATATGCTGATTCAGCTTATACTGATTATACCGTCGATAATGATCTGGAAGAAAGTAGTCAAATATTCTTAAAAGTAATGCGTAAAAGGAATTCCTTGCGTCAAGACCAACCCTAGAATCAATAGATCAAACAATCTACTCAACATGATATTGAAACCGTATTCAGTGGTATTACTGGTGTTTTTCCAAAATTTATTCATGCTTGTACTTGGCTAGGGTTTTTACTGAAGATTGAAGCATTTATTTTTTCATTTAACCTACAATAAGTATTTCTGAGATAAGTTAAATATTCGACGCTAAATAATTCAGTATTTAGTCAAAGTTGACAGTTGAGCTACGCGTAACCGTCAACTTGTGATGGCGATCGCATGAATTGACGGATGCAAAAAAATCTAAAATTTGATAACTAGCAACTTGGGCTAATAGCGATCGCTCTGACCAACTTCGTCACAACCGTTAACGTTGGCATAGCAGTCCAAACTGCCGGCGTATGATGAATAGTGACGAGTTGTCGAGAGAGCTTTGCTTGTCAGATATTCCATCAGACTTATCCGCCAGACGTGTAGAATTCATACTGAATTCTGTTAGCGCAGCGGGGCGTAGCCCGTTCTGACTCCTGAATTCTTTCTTATTAAAGTAGTAATTATTACTAATCATGACTAATTATTTTTGGAGGCTTTATAGCTTCTTAATAATATTTCAGAAAATATATCGATGTAATTAATATCTGCAACTAGCAAAATAGCAAAGGAGGAATGATTTTCCTGCTTGTAAATTCCTTCATTAATTAGGCTGAAAAATCAAATTTAATTTTCGACCAATGATTTATGGATTATGCTCTTGTCCTTAAATCATCCAATTTTTATCTTTTATCCAAGAGTTTCACTAACAACTAGATACCTAAACTTTAGCGGAGAACTCCAAGAACATGAATATTCAGAATACAGGCATCCTTTTTCTTGACTCCTCCGTTAATAATTATGAAATATTGCTGAAAAATGTTGTATCAGAAATTGAGGTAATAGTCCTTGACTCAAACCAAGATGGAGTAGAGCAAATTACTCAAATACTGTTACAACGCCCTAGAGTTGAAAGTGTCCACATTGTTTCTCATGGTTCTCCTGGTTGCCTCTACCTGGGTAATACTCAACTCAGTCTCAGCAGTTTAGAACGCTATACCCAAGAGCTACAAACTTGGTTGTCTCCATCTTTAATACTCTACGGCTGTAACGTCGCAGTTGGAGATGCAGGAGAGGAATTTTTGCAGAAGTTACACCGATTGACAGGAGCAAATATTGCTGCTTCTACTACACCAACAGGTAATGCGGCGTTGGGAGGAGATTGGAATTTACAGGTTAAAGTTGGCAAAGATTTCCCCATCCCACATCCTATAGCTTTGGCATTCCGACAAGAGATTCTTTCTACTTATACGGGAATACTTGCTCCTGGTAATCTCGATAGTACCTTTGGAGTTGGCGGTAAAGTCATTACAGATATTGGTGGTAGTGACACAGCTTATAGTGTTGCCATTCAAACGGATGGCAAGATTGTAGTAGTAGGAGAAACCTACAATAGTAATGGTAACTTTGCGGTGGTTCGCTATAATCCAGATGGTAGCCTGGATAGCAGCTTTGGCACTAGCGGAAAGGCGATCGCAGATTTTGCGAACCAAACCGATAGAGCCTACAGCGTTACCATTCAGTCAGATGGCAAAATTTTAATCGGCGGAATTACCTACAATGGCAACCAAGTTGATGCTGGTCTTGTACGCTACAACTCTAATGGCAGCTTAGATACCAGCTTTGGCAATGGCGGAAAAGTTGTGACAAACTTTGAGGGTAAAAACGAATGGATACAAAGCATTGCCGTCCAGTCAGACGGCAAAATTATTGTGGGGGGATATCTTAACCCAAATGATGGTTCCATCAATAATGACTTTGCCCTGATCCGTTACAACTCAAACGGCAGTCTGGATACTAGCTTTGGTAATGGGGGTAGGGTTATTACTTCAATGAGCAACGGTCAGGACTTTATTGCAAGTATCCTGATTCAGCCAGACGGTAAGGTTGTAGTAACTGGAGGTGCCATGAACATGAATGGCAACAATAACTTTATCTTGGCACGTTACAACTCCAATGGCAGTATAGATACTAATTTTGGCAGTAACGGTAAAGTAATCACAGACTTTCCTGGCACAGATGACTTTGCAAATAGTGTTGCTCTGCAATCTGATGGCAAAATTGTTGTGGCAGGATCTACTGGGAATATTGGTGCCAATGGAGATTTTGCTCTAGCGCGGTATAACTCTGATGGTACTCTGGACGCTAATTTTGGTAATGGCGGTAAGGTTGTTACAGATTTAGGCAGTAGTAATGATGTTGGTCAAAGTTTGGCCATTTTGCAGAATGGCAAAATTGTCGTGTCTGGGTTTGCTCAAAACGGAAGCTCGCGCCGTGATTTTGCTTTAGCTGTCTACAACTCTAATGGCAGCTTAGATACCAGCTTTGGCAATAGCGGTAAAGTTATAACCCCCGTTGGCAGTAGTTATTTTCAAAATACTGCGGTTGCCGTTCAGTCTGACGGTAAGATTGTGGTTTCGGGAAGCGACAACGGTAACTTTCTTGTAACACGTTACGAGGCACCCTCTAATAATCTTCCCACTCCCTTGAATTTAACTTATTACAAACTAGCAACAAGCGACTTTCTCCAAGACTGGTCAAATCCTAATTTGATTATTACGGATGATGATTGGAGTAATTTACCCAATATTAGGGGTTTTCGAGGTGATGGTTTAGTTAGTAGCACGGGTATTAACCCACAAACAGTATTAGCTGATGGGTCTGCAACTCCTGTTGATGTCAATGCTAATCAAAGTAATCCAAATACCTACACAAATAGCGGGATTACAGAATTTGCATTGAGCAATCCAACTATTGCTCTCAGAGGCTCATCAACCGCTACAGCGCCGAATTTAGTTATTTATCTAGATGCTACTGGGCGGCAAAATCTCCAACTTAGCTTTACGCTACGTGATATTGACACCTCAACCCGCGATGCCATTCAATCTGTTGCTGTACAATACCGCATTGGAAATACAGGGAATTTCACCAACCTGCCAGCAGCTTTTGTACCCGATGCTTCTAATAACGCCTCAACCTCAGCTTCTTATGACGCACGGGAAGCACGGATAAGTGTCTTATTACCACCCGAAGTTACCAATCAGGCGCAAGTCCAAGTTCGGTTTCTTACTACTGATGCGAATGGAGAAGATGAATGGATTGGGGTTGATGATATCAAGGTTACGAGTAAAGCTATTGGCACTAATCAGCCGCCAGTGGTGACAAACGATACTTATTTTGTCTCAGCAAACGCTTCGTTACAAACTGCTGCAGCGATTACAGCGCTGACTTTAGATAGCGATCGCGGTAACTATATCGGTCAAAGTGATTACTATAGCTATACTCTTGACACAGGAAAGTTTAGAGCTTCCCGTGTATACCCCGACAATCCCAGTAGCAATAATGCTATCCAAATCAATTACTATGATGGTGTCAAATCGTGGTATCTTTCATTTGCAGCTCCCTTTAATGCTCCACTGACAGCAGGCACTACATACACAGGTGCAGCACGTTTCCCATTTCAAACCTCTAATCAGCCCGGTTTAGATGTCAGTGGTGATGGACGCGGCTATAAGCTGTTCCACATCTAAGTTGCATAAATGCTAAATTAGATATATTCAAGTA
>CAXUOL010000363.1:0-6879 GCA_964252435.1 uncultured Nostoc sp. | reverse complement strand
GATGTACATTACAACACTATTCGCTGGTTCAATTCTTTAGATGCAGGTTTTGCCAAAGGCCCGATGCGCGTCAACCCATTCACCGGAGAAATATTAGATGCAGATATCATTGTGGATGCCAATATGGTGCGTTTAGTTCAGCAAGAATATCATGCGTTGATGGAGGCACATTCATGTCCAGAAAAGATGAAAGGACATGAAGACGCGGGGAAATACCTGGATAGATTCTTTGCATCATCTTCCTCTGCTCTCTTTTTCTCTTCTGAGTCCTGCTATAGTATGGAGTCTTCAAATCAAGCAGCTATGGGGGCGCTGGCGTTGTCAATGTTGCCAAACATTACACCTAGTAGTGAAACGATGAAGGAGTATGTGCATCAATATTTGCGTTCTCTCATTGCTCACGAAGTCGGGCACACTCTGGGTTTGCGCCACAATTTTTATGGCAGCACTATGTTAGCCCCACAAGAATTAAATAATATTGAAATCACTCACACCAAAGGCTTAGTAGGTTCGGTGATGGACTATGTACCTGTGAACATAGCACCACAGGGAGTACAACAAGGTGACTATTTCCCAGGAGTTATTGGGCCTTATGACGAATGGGCAATTGAGTATGGTTATAAAAGATTTCCATCAACAGCGCTTGAAGTAACTATTCCAGAATCAGAAAAAAGTTTTTTAGACCAGATTGCACTAGCGTCACCCCAACCAGAATTATCTTATGCAACTGATGAAGATATCTGGGATATCAATCCTTTGGCAAATGTCTGGGATATGAGTAGTGATGTGCTACTTTATTCACAGTGGCAAATGGATAATGCTCGTTTTATGTGGCAGCGTCTTGATCGGGGTTATCTATCGAAAGGAGAAAGCTATAGTAACCTGCGTCTTAAATTTAATCGAGTACTTAAATATTATTTTCGGAACGCCACTTTGCTTTCTAAATACATTGGTGGACAATCGTTTCGGCGTCTCCATACCAGTAATGATGCTTGGGCATTTGTACCAGTTTCACTTTTAAAACAACGTCAAGCATTGACAAAATTGCAAGAATATGTATTTGCTGAGGATGCTTTCAGCTTTTCACCACAATTGCTCAATCAACTAGCACCATCGCGTTGGGGAGACTGGGGTAGTTCTGCACCTAATAATCGTCTTGATTATCCAATTCACGATCGCATTTTGAGTTTTCAAAGTGCGATATTGCGATCGCTATTAGACAGCGATCGCCTGAATCGGTTACAAGATATAGAATTAAAAACCCTGCCTGGAGAAACGCTTTCCATGCCAGAACTGTTCAACACCCTGCAAACAGGCATCTGGACAGAAGTTTTCGCCCCAGGAGAACCAAAGCCAATTTCTAGCATCCGCCGTTCATTGCAACGGGAACATCTAAATATTTTGTTACAGATGATGTTGGGTACTATTAATACACCTGAAGATGGTCGGACATTGGCTTGGTATGCATTGCGTCAACTGCAAAAAGCCATTGATGTCAGACTCAAACAACTTGGAGAAAGCCTTGATATTTACACCTTAGCTCACTTAGAAGCTTCTGGCGATCGCATCACTAAAGCATTAAACGCGCAGTTACTCTCTAGGTAGCCACGATACTCGTGACATCTCCTACACTCAGTCCTTCGGACTGAGTGTAGGCTTCTCAACGACTCCTAATCCGGACATTAATTGAGCTTTGAGGGCGTGTGTCCCACAGTCATTAAAAATAAGAATTTCAGAAAGACGCCTGACTAGACTGCAAAACTACGCTGCACAAGCCGACAAGACTATGACACAGATAATAGAAGAACTTATTGACACACTACCAAACATTAAAAATGGCGATTCCTCCTCGACCCCAAGACCAGTCAAACCTACGGTTTGATTCAGTTAGGGGTAAACTCATCATCGCCCAAAAATTCATCTCATCGCTCCTGCTTCGCAGTGAGCGAGAGGCAACTTTATTGTTCAAGCTAAATGTACATAGCAAAGTAGTCCTCATAAATTTCAGTATTAGTTGATAGCGTTTTTTCTACTTTTTCACGATCTACATCAATCGCCAAATTGGTACCATTGCTCAGATTCTCTTCGGGCATAAAATCGCCACAGTATTCATTGGCGGGTACGGCTTGGTTCATCTTTTTGGGATAACTCAAACCCAGATGGCTCATGATTGCGATAAATTGCTCGCGGCTGCGATTGGCAAATCGGGGATTGAGGCGTTTTTCTTCACCAATAGTGGAAACAGTGCGCCCTTTATAGTCATGGGCGGGATAAACTAGGGTGTCCTCTGGGAGAGTAAATAACTGTTGCGTCACTGTCTCGTACAGAGTACCCGCATCGCCCGATTGAAAGTCTGTGCGTCCACAGCCGCGAATCAATAAGGCATCCCCCGTTAACAGATGGGTATTGTTGACTAAATAAGCCAGATGGCTGTCGGTGTGCCCTGGTGTAGCGATCGCCTCAATCCGCACTGCCCCTACGATTAAGGTTTCGCGATCGGCAAGGGAGTGATCTGCAGACCTAGCAGTAGCATTTTGGGGCACCATCACCTGACAACCCGTTTGCTGTCTGAGTTTGCCAGCACCAGTGATATGGTCAGCATGGATGTGAGTTTCCAAACAGTAGCAAAGACTCAACCCCAAGTCATCCAACACTTGTAAATCACGGTCAACCTGCTCCAATACTGTATCTACTAGCACCGCATCTTTAGTCTGACTGTCCGCAATCAGATAGGTGTAGGTGCTAGATTCTGGGTCAAAGAATTGGCGAAACAATAGCGTTGACTGGGGTATGGCAAGTCGAAGGTCGCTATAGTCTTGTTGGGCGGCGCGAGAAATGGGCGAAACGGGACGCACTCGCACTGGTAAGGACTGCAACACCGTTGTCGCCAATGCCTGGGCCTGCTCGCGCAGTTCGGGAACAGCGATCGTTTCCCACAAATTGCCTTTGCGGGGAGTACCCAAGGTATAGAGTAGGCTTGAAGGTTTACCCTGAGCATCTAATACAGCACCATCAGGGGTAGTATCCAAACCCAAGCCAATATCGTTGGGGCGGATCAATCCCTGGGTGCGTAAATTGGCAATTAGGGATTGGGGCGATCGCTGATAATTTGCCTGTACCCCGGTGCAATTCACCACGCGGCTGACTTGCAAGACCTGATTTTTTTGCGTTTGGCGCTGGCGAACGGTCACTGCCACCGCCTCAGATGCCGCCTGATAGCCCTGAATGCGCCCTGCGGTAATAGTTAGTTGCCCAGAATCCAGCATTGCTTGGACAATCTTGCCAATTTTGGGGGCAATTCGATGGCGATGTACATCCCAATAGGGGGTGACATGGCGCAAAAGCCGTTTTTGCTCCACGCGGGGCAGTTGTTGCCAGAGTTGCTGGGTGATCGGACGCAGGGAATCAATCACCGATCGCCAGTTATAGCCCTGCACTGCTGCCGTTTGCACCTCACTGCGAATGCGCCGCAGCAAGCCACGAACTGTTTTCGGCGCGGTGTCTGGGGTCAAAAAGGCGGGGTAGGGTTTAGTCGATTGATGCGGTAGCGGAAACAATCCCCGGCGAGACACGGCATAAATTTTGCCTTGATGGTTGCCAGCCTGGAGTGACACCACCATATCCACCATCGTCAGTCCAGTGCCAATCAGCAATACAGACGCATCAGGCTTCAGCTCTGCCAACGCCTCGGCTGACCAGGCATGACGTAGGTAGGGGGTGTCATTGTCCTCAGAGGGTTGCGATCCAGGAGGGGCGGAAGGTGCGTTTCCCAGTGCCAGTACAATTTTGTCTGCCACGAAAGTACGGCTGCTACTCAAGGAGACGATCGCACCTTTGGCTTGTGGCTCCACTGCCACCACCTCATCAATGACGCGCTCTAGCCGGACGTTACTCGATGCCGTGGCTTCAGCTTCCTCCAAAATCGACTGGATATAAAGCCCGAATATCTGACGGGGAATAAAGCTGCTGGCATTCAAGTCACTAGGCAAAAATGTCCCTAACTCACTGCGGTTATAGTTTAACCAGCGCAGCAGATGACTCGGATCGTCGGGAAAGGCACTCATCTTGCCTGCGGATACATTCAGCAAATGGCTGATGGTGTCGGTGCTGTAGGCGACTCCCTTGCCAATGTCGTGATTGCGCTCAATCAGTTTAATCAATAGGGGGCGGTTGGCAGTTTTTAACAGGTGAGCCGCTACTAAAGAACCACTAAAGCCAGCACCAACGAGCGCGATCGTGGTGGTTGAAGGATGTGCTATCAGGACATTAGAATGCATCACTGTGTTAAATAAAGTGTATGGTGACTACTTTCGCAATTAATTTAACTACTACATACTGATCGGTTTTTTGGTGTATGATTCCAATCGTTGTCTATTGTAACTAGATTATTTAGGTTGACTATGAAAATCTTTCCTAATTCTTAAAGATGCTGCTGCAATAAATCAATAAAAGGGACTCATGTTAAAGGGGAAGGTGGGGTCCCCTTTCCCCCTTCCCCTTCTTTATAAAAACTTCTGGTATTTACAAATGAGGTAATATTCCGGTATCTGCGATCGCCTAAAAATCTCGAATTGCTCTGGGATTTAGATTTGCCAAGCGTTGTCCTAATTTGATCTCGGTAAATTGTGCTTTTTCTCCCCAAAAAATGACGGTGGGAACTGTCAGTTATTGAATATATAAACTCAGATCAAAGTAAAGATCGCCCCGCCAAAATGCCAAAGCAGCAAACTTGGCATTATCCGCTTTTAAAATGAAAGCAATATTATTGGCTGCGTTAGTTCTTGATGAAAACATTGATTGGCAGATTTTTTCAAAAATTATAACCAATTGCCCAGAAGAACATAAGGGGCCCAAAAATATGGACGATTTTCTTTAGCTAGAATCGCAAGTTGGGCGCGTTGCACAGCTTGGGCTTTAGTTACTTTAGCATCCAATTGTCGGTATAATTCACCCATAAAGTCGCTAGTAGATTCATCATCTACCGTCCACAAAGTTGCTAGGGTACTGCGTGCGCCCGCCCGTACCGCAACTCCAGCTAATCCTAAAGCAGCTCGTTTATCGCCTGTGGCAGTTTTACAGGCACTAAGGACGAGTAATTCAATTGTTTCTCGTCGGCTTTCACCCCTAGCTCGAAGTAAATTATCTAACTCTTTAACTCTCAATAAACTATCCCAGGTAAGAATATAGGTCTGTTCAATGTCTGAACTAAATTGCCCATGAGTAGCTAGATGCACTACTGAAAAGGAAGTAGATTGAATTTGCTTTTGCAGATTAGCTTTAGTGAACTGTTGATTTAAGAGTTCTTTAGTTGATTTCACTTCAGATTGGACTAGTTTTAATTCCTGTGTGACATTTGAGAGTTCAGGAAATGATTTACCTTCAATCAAGCGTTCTTGCTCAACCCCAGCAATTAAAGCGTTTAGCCGCACGTTATGTAAAGGCTTAGGATCGAGGAGTTGCAGTCCGGGCATTAAAGAAATAGCATACTTTTCTATCAGATATTTCTGCTGTTGTTGATCATAAAGAATCGCCATTGGAATATTTCGCAAAGAACCATCCAGCACAAACACTAGAGAGGTTATACCTGTATTTGCTAAATCTGATTCAATAGGTTTAATTAACCAGTCATATAACTGTTGCGAATACTGCTTAACTTCAGGCTCCCGGCTAGCAATGGGTAAATCTTTTCGTAGTTGTTCTACAATATTTTCTAATACATCTTTAGAGACTTGAGTTGTTTTACGGGAGATTGTATCTTGCCCTGGCAACCTAGTAATAATTTCTAGTCGATGATCTAAAATAATTGGATAGATAACAACTGTAGATTTTTCCTTTTCAACTAATTTATCAAGGTCAATTCTTGGTAGCAAACAGGGCGAACGAAAGAAGTTATCTAACTCTGCTAACTGGAGAGATTCGATTACCTGACGAGCTTGAATGAGATTATCTGGCTTTTGAAAAGTATTTTCTGGAAGTTGCAACAGTAAGTCAACGTACTGTCGATAGACGGGTTCTATGCTCTCGCGGAAAGAAAATTGTACGTCAGGATTAATCGCAACTAAATCGTTACGAAGGGATTTGAGGGCATTATAAGCTCGATTATAAGCAGCTGTTGCTGGTGAGATATCGGATTGCTTTTGCAGTATCCGTCCTATCTGCCAATGCCATTGATAGGCAATGTCTTGAGCATCAATAGATTCGGCTTTCACCAAGGCTTGTTGTGTCAGGCTTTTAGCATCGGCTAGCTGTCCGCTTTGTTCGTACAGACCGCCAAGAGTACCAAGGGCATAAGACTCAGTTCGTTCATCTTTTAAACTCTTAGCTACTTGGACAGCTTGCGCTAACATCTTTGCAACATCTTTTGGCCCAACTGAGTTCTGTGTCATTTTGCTTAGACTTTGGGCAAAGTTAATTCGGTAATTAACAGCCATCCGACTTGGAGGCAAACTGTCTATCTGAGACTGAATTTGAGGTAATAATGCCTTTGCTGTGCTAAATTCCTTTTGCTCTACCAGTAGTCTTAATAAATTTAGTTGAGCCAAAAGACGTACAGTAGGTTTTGCAGATGCAATCTGCGCTGCCTGTTGATAGTATTGAATTGCTGTTTGCGTGTAATCTTTGGCGCTGCTTGAGTTACCCAAACTAAGTTGAGCGTAGATTTGAGCGCGGGCTGTATTACCTAAACTAAGTAAAGCATTACTTTGGGCGATCGCATCTTTCACTACTCTAGCCACAGAATAACTTTCATCTAAAATTTTGTGCGAATCGTTTAAATAACCCAAACTTCGCAGGACATTCCCTAAGCTATACAACCCTGTAGCTTTTATAGAACCCATTTGACATCTAAGAAGGTGCAGCAAGCCTCTTAACCATCAACCG
>CAXUOL010000362.1:0-6885 GCA_964252435.1 uncultured Nostoc sp. | reverse complement strand
GAACGTGAGACTTGCCCAGATGTGTTAGAAATCACCGCTTGGGTTGAAGATAACACCATTATGGGAGTGCGACACCGGAACTATCCTCACATTCAGGGCGTCCAGTTTCACCCAGAGAGTGTCCTGACATCTTCAGGAAAACAGTTATTGCGAAATTTTCTGGAACAGTTACAGTCAAGAGCATAATTAATGAAACGACGACAGTTGATGGGCTATGCTGGGGCGGGGTTGGTAACAGCTTTAGTTACTACCTTGGGTTCTGAATCTCAAGCTGACGCACAATCTAGCGGTTTATCAGTTCAGTGGTTGGGTCATACTTGCTTTCTTTTTACTGGTGGTGGTGCGAAAGTTCTTGTCAATCCATTTCGCTCAATCGGCTGTACAGCTAAGTATCGTCCTCCAAAAGTTGCAGCAGATTTGGTACTGATTAGCAGCCAACTGCTAGATGAAGGTGCTGTAGATGTACTACCAGGAAATGCAAAACTCATCTACGAACCAGGAGTTTATGAGTTTAAAGGCATTAAATTCCAAGGAATTGCCATAGACCACGATCGCAAAGGTGGTAAGCAGTTTGGTTCAAATACTGCTTGGAGTTGGAAGCAAGGCGGAATTAATATCCTACACTTAGGCGGAGCTGCCGCACCTATTTCCATTGAGCAAAAAATCTTGATGGGGCGTCCCGATGTAGCATTTATTCCAGTGGGAGGCAGTGCAAAAGCCTACAATGCTGAGGAAGCAAAGCAGGCTGTTCAAGTGTTAAATCCCAAGTTGGTGATTCCGACTCATTACCGCACACAAGCGGCTGATGCTGCTAAGTGCGATCTTTCGCCACTGGATAATTTTCTGACCTTGATGCAAGGTATGACAGTGCGGCGTAGCAATGGAGATACTATTTCCATTAGCCCTGGTAAATTGCCGGAAAAGGGAGAAATTCAGGTTTTGAGTTACAAATTTTGAGGAGAAGGGCATGAGGGAGATGAGGCAGATAAGGGAGATGAGGGGACAAGGAGATAAACAAAACTCCTAACTCTTAACTCTTAACTCTTAACTCCTAACTCAGCACTCAGCACTCAGCACTCAGTACTCAGCACTCCTAACGCCCAATGCCCCTAACTTTTAGAATGTATACCACTCTCCGGTCAGCTTATCTGCGTCGCTGATGGGATTCTCAACTGCTGTCGTTTCATTTATAGTCCAAATGTTATCTGCACCTGCTGTCTGATCGCGCCAGTAGATGTCGGTCTTGCCATCGCCGTTGAAATCGCCAAGGGATGGTGTCAAGGCCGCGTTATTAGCTGGTAAGAAAGCTTCAGTCGCAACTGTTGTACCATCCATCAACCAAGCGGTGTTCGCACCTGTGGTTCCATTGTGCCAGAAGATATCGGTCTTGCCATCACCGTTGAAGTCACCAATTTTGGAAGTCCAGGATGAGTCAAGTGTGCCCAAAGCACCCTCTGTGACTAAGATACCATTTATCGTCCAAACCTTGTTCTCACCGGTTTGAGCGTTTCTCCACAGAATATCAGTCTTATAGTCGCCGTTGAAATCACCAAGGGTAGGAGTCCAGGCGGGATCTTGTGATTGCAGCGCCAATTCAGTCTTTTGCGTACCATCCATAAACCAAGCTGTGTTATCGCCTGTTGTCTGATTGCGCCAGAAGATATCGCTCTTACCATTGCCATCGAAATCAACAATGGTAGGAGTTAGTGCTGTGTTTGTAGTGTCTAAAACAGTTGCATTCAGAACTGTAGTGCCATCCATCTCCCAAATAGCGTTCTCGCCAGTTGTGCCATTATGCCAGAAGATATCGGTTTTGCGATCGCCGTTGAAATCTCCAATCTGAGGAGTCCAGGCCGGATCAACGCTACTTAGAGCAGCTGCACTACCAACTTTAGTTCCATCCATCAAGACAACGCTATTCTCACCGGTTGTCTTATTGCGTAATAAGAAGTCGGTTTTGCCATCAGCATTGAAGTCAGCAATTTTGTAATCATAGGCGGATAGGTCAAATTGACCCAAAGAACCCTGTTCGAGAACTGTTGTTCCATCCATCAACCGAATAATAATCTCACCAGTTGAAGAATTGACCCAAACTTTGTCTGTTTTACCATCACCGTTAAAGTCAGGGGTAATCGCCGCACTAGTTAAGTAAGGATTAGGATTGGGATTTGCTGAGGTTTTAACAGGCGCAGTCACCGATTTACTTTCTAGTGCTAGTGAAGAACTCTTATTTCCAAACCCCAAATCATAATTTATACTCTTAAGAGAAGTTGTCAAGATTTCTGATTTTGCAAAAGAATCTGATAACAATCGAGATGTATTCAAAGCTAAGGGTGAGGAATTTGAATTTTCAGGCATGGTGATTTTTTATTATTGGCTGTCATATTTTTTTAACTTTTTTTGGCAATCTCTTTCTGTAACTAAATAACATTTACCTGGGTTTCAAGATTTCTTTATAACTATTTTTTATTTATTAATGTTACTCTTTAAAGATAAATATTTGTTTCTTTTAAACCATTATTCTAAAATTTTCAAGTTCTAGACAAGCAATTGCAAAATATTTTTTGTACTTTATTAGGACTTACGCACAGGTAACGGAAAAACGAACCGCATACTCCTACGGAGAAGCAAGCTACGCGCAGCGTCTCGTAAGAGTTGGACGCAAAGTACACGTTCGCGAAGCGTCTCGTTGGCGCAGCCTCTCGTAGAGAAGAGAAGGAGTAAGAGTTTGAGAGAGTTTTTGCGTAAGTCCTATTTATATATGATTATTTATAGATAGAACTAGATTGTTTTATCTATTTCCTTTGACATTTAAATGTTGTATCAAAAATCTGCTTGTATATTTAAGAGACTATTTATAAAGTAAATCTTGAGTAGGGTGTGTTATGGCTTTAGCCTAACGCACCATATTATTATGTGGCAGTGCGTTAGGCGCTTAATCTCAAGTATTGGCTGAATCCCAGTATTTTTTATTTTGTGAACAAGCTTAGATAAAAAATAACCTTGACCACGAGCTAAACCTAAATCTGAACCATCCAATTTAACCCAATAAAAATCAAAGGCTATAGGGTTTTTGCTGGTACTTGGATGTATTTCCCAATGCCGCCAAGTAGATGGTGTAGTCTGAGTTAATTCGAGATGATAAACATAACGTTCTTGAATTTCATTGCGATAGGGAGTCATGTTGTATTGATAAATACCCAATAACTCAATAATCCGAACTCCCTTAATACCAGATTCTTCATAAATTTCTCGCAGTACAGCTTCAGATGGCTCCTCACTTTCTTCAACTGTACCAGCAGGTACTTGCACGCCAGCTTCAGGAAAATCAGTATGTGTAAACACCATTAATTGATCTTGCCTGGTTACGTAAGCGATCGCTTTTTTTATTAGGGGTTGAGTAGACATATTTTTTACTGTGTGTTGTTAAATTTCTGAAATACCAAAGTTTGTATAAAATAAACGTTTGAAACTTATTTAACTTCATTCATGAATATCCTAAATCATTCGATAACAACAAGATTTACGAATTGTTTAAAAAGTAGTAAATCTGAGTCTTTCGAGATAATTGATTCTTCTCCAATAATTTACAACAGATTTCAAGTTGGTGAGGTACACAAGCTAAGTCTGTTACTCAGGTATAAAGCGTGTTTTATTCCTGAATTCTGTATTCTGAATTCTGTATTCTGCTGTATAACTTGAGTGGAAACAAATATTGGTTAGAATAACTTAGATTAGCAACTATTAAGAGGCATCATCTGTGCATCTGCTAGTTGCTAAAAGTGTAAAATAACACAACATTTTAAAAGTAGATTAACTATGCAAGCAGAATATCGGCAGCGTCGCGAGCAATTAATGGCAAAAATTGGTGATGGGACAGCCATTTTTCGCAGTGCGCCAATGGCAGTGATGCACAACGATGTCGAGTATGTTTATCGCCAAGATAGCGATTTTTTTTACTTGACTGGTTTTAATGAACCACAAGCAGTAGCAGTGTTAGCGCCGCATCATGCAGAACATCGGTTTGTGCTGTTTGTCCAACCGAAGGATCGCGAAAAGGAAGTATGGACTGGTTATCTTTGTGGGGTAGATGCAGCCAAGAAAATTTATGGTGCTGATGAAGCGTATCCAATTAGCGAGTTAGATGAAAAATTGCCGCAGTATTTAGAAAAAGCCAGCCGGATTTACTATCACTTAGGACGCGATCGCAATTTTAACGATCAAATCCTGAAACATTACCAAAGTTTATTGCGGACTTATCCGAAGCGCGGTACTGGGCCGATCGCTATTGAAGATACTGGCCCTGTCCTCAACAGCATGAGATTAATCAAAAGCGAAGCTGAGTTGGAATTGATGCGTCAAGCAGCTGTGATCGCAGTCGAAGCACACAATTATGCTCAAGAAATTGCCGCACCCGGACGTTATGAGTACGAAATCCAGGCGGAGATGGAACGGATCTTTCGAGTCCGGGGTGGCTTAGGGCCTGCTTATCCTTCGATTGTGGCTTCTGGTGTAAATGCTTGTGTACTGCATTACATTGAAAATAATCGTCAAATGCAGGATGGAGAATTACTGCTAATTGATGCTGGTTGTGCTTACGGTTATTACAACTCCGATATTACCCGGACATTTCCTGTTGGAGGTAAGTTTACGCCAGAACAAAAGACGCTGTATGAGATTGTTTTGGAGGCGCAAAAACAAGCGATCGCTCAAGTCCAACCAGGTAATCCCTTCAAATTAGTTCATGATACAGCAGTGCGCATTCTCACAGAAGGTTTAGTCGAACTTGGCATTCTCAAAGGTGAAATTGATAAGTTAATTGAAGAAGAAAAATATAAACCATATTATATGCATCGCACCAGTCACTGGTTAGGTTTAGATGTTCATGATGTCGGTGTTTATCAGCATGGTGAAGACAAACCTCAAATTTTACAACCAGGTCAAATTTTGACTGTAGAACCGGGATTATATATTGTGCCAGATACTAAACTAGCAGAAGACCAGCCACAGACCGATCCTCGATGGGTTGGGATTGGTATTCGGATTGAGGATGATGTCTTAGTTACATCTGGGGGACATGAAGTATTAACTGCGGGAGTTCCCAAAGCTGTAGATGAAATAGAAAATTGAAGAAGAATTCAGAAGTCAGAATTCAGGAGTCAGAATCAATCAGTCGGGGATTCAGACCCGCGACTTTCTTGTTGACCACCAAATTTTCAATTTGGTGGGGGTCTTAAACCCAATTATTCATCCGCTAAATCGATTCAAAATTCATTCTGAATTCTGGCTCCTGACTCCTGAATTCTGTTTCGATAAAAAATGGAGATGGTGTCTACCATCCCTAAGCCGTGGCGATTGGAAATCGCGGCTATACGAGACTTTACCTGCCTTTGCAGGTTATTAAAACCTTGATTTTTTCCTTAATTTTTAGTCCACGCAGGTGGACTTTGCTTGTCTAGTGGCGACTTCCAGTCGCCCAATACTTTTAAAACTCAACTTTTAAAGGAAAAATTACGGTAAAAGTAGAACCAACGCCTACCTGCGAGGCTAGGTTAATTTGACCTTGCAATAATTTTACTAAACGCGAGACGATCGCTAACCCCAATCCTGTACTATCAGGAAGATAAGGACGATCGCTATAACTCACGCGAAAGTAAGGTTCAAATATCTGGGCTTGGTTTTCGGGTGCAATGCCAACTCCAGTGTCAGAAACTGTGATCGCCCATCTCTGCTTCTCCAGCACCTGGCATACTATAATAACAGTCCCCAACTCTGTATAACGAATCGCATTACTAATAAGATTTGTAACAATTTGTTGCAACTGAAAAGAATCTGTAATTAATTTTTGGGGAATGCGATCGCAATCGACTACTATTTGTAAATTTTTTCCCGCAGCTAAAGGTTCCAACATTTCACACACATTATCGATTAATTCCCGCACATCGGTAGGTGCTAATTGGAGTTTTATCTGCCCAGCGTCATAGCGCGAAAGTTCTAGTACATCATTGATGAGATGGAGTAAATGTCTACCATTGCGTAGTACGCGCTCAATATGTTCTAAATTGGTAAAGCTGTCTTTGATCTCAGTCTTTCGTCGTTGTTGGCGTAAAAATAGATCCGAATAACCAATAATGGAAGTTAGAGGATGTTTCAATTCGTGGGCTAGTTGGGAAAGATACTCTTGATTAGCACTAATTAGCCGCGTGAGTTCTTCATTATGAAGCGTTAGTGATGCTTGCAACTTATGTAATTCCCGTAAGCGTTCCTCAACATAACTCTTAAAACATCGAGCGATCGCTTCGTCTATAATAGCGTCAATCAAACGCATGGAACGAATTATCTCTGAGGGAATTCCCTTTAATAAATCTGCTTGTAGAGTATCAAATATTACTGTTCGCAACAGATGATATTCTCTGGCAATTTCTGCTGGGTCAAAACCTTGTTCGGCTCGAATCGCTCCATGCTGAAAACTGGCAGTAACCATTGATTGAATATCATTCTCTTGAGATTTTGAAAGCACTGTCACCATAGCTTTCAAAACATCAGGAATGTGATCCTTTACCGCTGTATAAGATAAATCATCAGCACTTTCAATCCGTCTATCCTTGCGAACTGCTAAAATCCATTTATCAAGGATGGTGTCTTTTTTTTCAGCCAGGAGTTGACTAAAATCCATTATGTTAAATTCAGCTAGGAGATAGATGAGTAAACTTCCATATCCAAATAGTTTAGCGACTAGAGTGATGTTTTACCAAAATTAGTAATATCTTTCACCTACCAAAAGAAATAGATTTTACAGATTCTCTTATTGGTTAAATGAATGTCCGTACATAAAAGGGAAAAGGTTAAAGGGGAAAGGGGAAAGGGATGATGATTGTCGCCCAC
>CAXUOL010000361.1:0-6888 GCA_964252435.1 uncultured Nostoc sp. | reverse complement strand
TTCCAAGGGGGGATTAAGGGGGGTAATTTGACTTGTGTATGCACCGTAGCTCACACTTGGGAGAGGGAAGCAAATTCTCTAGTTCCCCTTCTCCCACACTTGGGAGAAGGGGTTAGGGGATGAGGGCTGTCTTTAATTTTGAATTGTTAACTTGCTCAAGAAGGCGCGATCGCGTCAAAATAAGAGTTAAGACGCTGTAACCTAACTTAATAATGACCCCAACGCAGCTTGAGCAAACTCTTTCCCCTCAACCAACACCGCCAAATGAGCGGGGATATGAATATGATTTGGTAATTGTCGGCGGTGGGATTATTGGGTTAACTCTAGCCTCTGCTTTAAAAGATTCTGGTTTGAGTATTTTGCTAATTGAGGCGAAAGTGGCATCAGTGGCGGTAGCCAAGGGACAGGCTTATGCAGTTCATCAGCTTTCGTCGTTAATTTATCAAGGAATTGGCGTTTGGGACAAAATGTTGCCTCAAATCGCCAAGTATTGCCGAGTTCGTCTTTCGGATGCCGATTATCCCGATGTGGTGGAATTTACCACAGATGATATAAATACAGCAGAGTTGGGTTATGTGGCGGAACACCAAGCGCTGTTACAGCCGTTGCAAGAGTTTGTCCAAGATTGTCCCAACGTGACTTATCTGTGTCCGGCGGAAGTAGTAAATACGCAATACCAGCAGAATATAGTTGCTATCGATATAAAAGTTGCCGATCAACTAAAGACAGTCAAAAGCAAATTAGTTGTAGCCGCAGATGGATCGCGATCGCCAATTCGGCAAGCGGCTGGAATCAAAACCTCTGGCTGGAAATATTGGCAATCTTGCATTGTTGCCATTGTCAAACCAGAAAAATCCCACAATAACACGGCTTACGAAAGATTTTGGTCTAGCGGCCCCTTTGCGATTTTACCTTTACCGGGGAACCGTTGCCGCATTGTCTGGACTGCGCCCCATGAAGAAGCAAAAGCTTTGTGTGCTTTAAATGACGAGCAATTTTTGGCAGAACTAAGCCGTCGCTATGGCGATCAGATGGGGAAACTGGAATTACTAGGCGATCGCTTTGTTTTTCAGGTGCAACTCATGCAAAGCGATCGCTATGTTCTCCCCCGACTAGCATTAATTGGTGATGCGGCGCACAATTGCCATCCCGTCGGCGGACAAGGTTTAAATTTGGGTATTCGGGATGCCGCAGCTTTGGCACAAGTAATTCAAGCAGCGCACAAAGCGGGTAAAGATATTGGTGACATTCAGATTCTCAAAGGTTATGAACGCTGGCGCCAGCTAGAGAATCTAACAATTTTAGGTTTCACCGATTTGTTAGATCGGATGTTCTCTAATAATTTCTTCCCTGTGGTGGTGGTTCGTCGTCTGGGTTTATGGTTCTTGCAGCGAGTACCTGTATTAAAAGTATTTATGCTGAAATTGATGATTGGCTTAAAAGGGCGGACTCCAGAATTAGCAAAACGATAAGGCTGGGAAATGTCATCGAAGAGGACAAGGGGAAAACATTATAGACAAATCTATGGACTGCTGAGAAATAACGATCGCTAATACAGCCAATTTCAATGAAAGTGAAAGTACACAACGATTCGCCTGAAAGCCAGGTATAAAGCCTGTCTAACTCCTGAATTCTGACTCCTGAATTCTGACTCCTGAATTCTGCTGTACTTGATTAAATTTGCAAAAAGTTAGCGATCGCCTGCGGTAATGGCAGAACAATTACAATCAACAAAGCCATTGCCAGTAACCCCCAAACGTCACGTTTGTTATCCAATTCAGTGACATCATTCAGTGCAGGTTCATCAATCAACGGCATAAATAATAAGATAATCGCCCACACCAAAAATTCTTCTCGTACTAAAGAAAGTAACAGCAACAACACGCGAGCAATTTGACCAATTATGATCGCAGTTCGTTGTCCAAACATCGCATGGACAATATGACCCCCATCTAATTGTCCCACAGGCATTAAATTTAATGCCGTGACAACTAGTCCTAAAAAACCTGCTACTGCAACTGGATGCAGATCGAGAGCTGATTTTGCTGTTAGCTGACTTCCCAAAGCTAACTTCGAGAGTATAGCCAGTAAAATTGAATACTTGGGATTGAGAGCATCAGGATTTAAAAGTTGGGTTTTTTCAGTCAGGGAAACTATATCAGAATGAGCCAAACCCCATATTAGTAATGGCAAGGTAACAATAAAACCTGCAAGTGGTCCAGCGATACTAATATCAAATAAAGCTTTACGGTTAGGAATGGGACTACGCATCTGAATAAACGCGCCAAATGTTCCCAAAAAGAAAGGCACGGGAATAAAGTAAGGCAACGTCGAGCGAATCTTGTAAAATTTAGCTGTCAAATAATGCCCAAGTTCGTGAATTCCTAAAATAGTCATCAGTCCTAAAGCATAAGGCAATCCTTTGAACAGGACATCTGGGTTAGATAGAAGCTTAAACAAAGATCCAATTTGCCAGATAGGCGGCAAAGAAATACCAGCATTTTCCACTCCCACCAAGGTAGTAGTGATCAAAGTAGCTGCTAGCAGCATCAGCGCTAATCCTGGTCGAGTTAATCGTTCCTGGTCGCGTCGTGGTGTATTTGTCTGTTTAGCTGCTTGAGTGTTGGGAACCAGGACAAAGAAAGGTTTGCCATTGAAGCCTTCTTGAAAAATCAGCAAGAAGCGATCGCCAAATTGTGCTTCAATATTAGTTTTAATCTGCTGGTAGGCGTTGCTAGCTTTAGTTCGCAACTGACCACGGCAAATCACGGCTTGTGGTCGATACTCAATATTTTGAACGTAGTATACAGACCAAGGAAAACAATTTCGTAGTTGGGTTTCTTCCGTTGGTTCAATGGGACGCACTATTGGTTCTGGGGTAGGCTGGATAGTCGGTTGTGATTCTGAGGCTTGGGTTTGGGCTTCGGTCTGTGTATCCCTTGGTACTTGACGCCCCCATTGAAACAACACCCAGTATAAAACTGTGCAGATAAATACTGACCAGAGGATCAGTCCTGGCGGCGGAGGTGGTTTCGCCCCGTAGATTAGCGTCCATCCACTCAACAGGAATGCTGGTGTCATTAAAACCAGCCACAACAACCATACTGGTGTGCGGGTGATGTGAGCAACGCTGCGCTGCACCATGAGATAAGTAGCTAGCCCCAGCAGCAGGATAAACAGAAACCAAAATGCCATGTTATCTTCAGTAATTTTGACAAAACGCCCCACCAGTAGCTTCAGCACCATAGCATTAACTACAAGGCAGACCTCAAATTCCAATTTTTTTACAACGGTTAACAGTGTTGGTTAACCCTCAAGTTTCAATTCTTGAGAATTTCCGCACTGTCATCAAATTGTCTACAACTCCTCAGTTTCGGTTCTTTGATTATGTGCCCTTTACCTCAACAGCCAAGTCATACAACTAAGCCGCCACGGGCTGTCTTCCCTGACGAAGTTCTCAGCACAGGTTCTCTGCAATCGGACTTCGCACAAGAGAGCATTTTTGCCTTTCCACCCAATCGGGACACATTAGGGGGAACCTCTTATTTTATTGTAAGAAATGAAGGCAATATCCTCATAGATTGCCCTGCATTAGAAAAAACAAATCAAGATTTTTTGCGATCGCATGGAGGCGTGCGTTGGTTATTTATCACCCATCGCGGCGCCATTGGTAAGACTGCTGAATTTCAGCAAGCCTTTGGCTGTGAGGTGCTGATCCAAGAGCAAGAAGCGTATTTATTACCAGGCTTAACCGTAACTACCTTTAGGCAAGAATTTACTCTTGATGCTACAACACAAGTAATTTGGACACCAGGGCATTCTCCTGGCTCATCTTGTCTCTACTACAGCGAACTTGGGGGTATATTGTTTTCTGGTCGCCATTTACTCCCTAACCAGCATGGTCAACCAGTACCATTACGGACAGCTAAAACCTTTCACTGGCCAAGGCAAATTCAGAGCCTTCGATTATTGTTAGAACGTTTTACACCAGAAACTCTCCAGTATATTTGTCCTGGAGCTAATACAGGCTTTCTTAGAGGTAAGCGTTTTGTAGGCAGTGATAGCCTTTTTAGTCGCTCACTTAATGAGTGAGGTATGTGTAATTCCATGCAATTGTAGCAACCTACCGATTCTGTTTCTTCTCATCTAGTGCCTTTTGCACGGCATCCCTACAGAATTGTGCTGGATTGTCTTGCTTCTGTATCTCTTCCTTCATTTCCTTGGTAGCCCTGAAAGTAACATTCTCAGTCAAATCTCTACTTGGTTGGTTGTCAAAATTTTGAGGATTACCTTTACGGTTAGACATTGTTGAGATATATGAAGAGTGCTGAGTTCCGAGTGCTGAGTGCTGAGATGAAAGACCGCCCACAAGGGGCGGGGTATCAACCTCCAAACGAATTGTTGATTCCGCTTAACATCGGGCGGGGCTTTTACCATAGTGCGAAAGTACTGAGTACTCTTCTTACTCAGCACTCAACACTCAGGACTGAGTTTTGTAAATATAGCTTGTTTCGGAGCAAGCATCGAAATAGAGTTTTAATCGGTGGCGATACCAGTCAGCAAAACAGTTCACCACCGATACCACTTTTTTGGAAATGGTAACTCTATGTTCACACGTTCAGAACTCGAAATCAAAACCATCAAAGAACTTCGTGACTTATGCTTACGCTACGGCATCAAACCAACCGGCAATAAAGGGTACAAGACTTCGTGGATTACATCATTGATGGTATTCCCTCAAATGGCGTTATCCCAGTTTGAGGCAGGTAAAGGATTAAAACCTCCTGCTTTTGCTTTTATGCAAGCACTGAGTAACGCTATAGATGAGATGATGAATTCACCCACTGATGAGCAAGCAGCACTGATTAAAATCTCTCTGGAGGGCAAGAGAATGCAGTCACCCGCTAGATGGGAACAGGAGAAGCTTATCAACCTGTACAAGGCGAAACAGAAACTAGAAGAGGTTATGTCTTTACTGGGTGACTAAGCGGGAAATATTTAGACGATTAGGAAAAACATCATGACTCAATCTTTAGTTGCAGAACCAAGATATGATTTATGGCGAGTAACTATTCCCTTGTGCAGGAGAGCAGAGGAGAGTTCTTGTACAAATTCTTTCCCCTCTGCCCCTCTGCCCCTCTGCCCCTCTGCTCCTCTGCCCCTTCTTCTCCTCAAGCTTGTGAGAAATGCGGGAAACGACATTTTTATCTCAGTTTGCAGCTTGCGGTAAGTTCTAGATTGTAGAAAGTCCCTGATTTGGGCTTAATTGAACGCAATTCCTGAATAAAAGCATTAAATGTTGTATTGCTTGTGCCGAAGCCAGCTTCAGCACAAGCAGATAAACCCCCTTCGATGGGAATAGGAGATCCGACTCTGGGACTATATACAATGAATTTATCGACGGTGCTAGTGCCGACTGCAAACCCGATAACCTGGCGAATTGTTTGCAAAGCGGCATTATCTAAGGGACCACCAATACTGCCAATACTGATATTAACCGCACGATTTTCAGCAAAGGCTGGCGCAGTAATCGACAATACTGCCCCGACAATCATTAAACTGGTGAACTTCTTCATTTTTCTCCCCTCCAAAAAATTGAAAAACTAATAATTAGGTTTGAACATGGATTAAGTACATCAGAGACTTTGCCATGTAAGGTTTTCAGCCATAGTATTGTACCTCACTGGTTTGACTTTTATTCCCACTATAGTATTGCCCATTTCTTCAAGTAGCGATCGCGTACTAGCCGAATAATTAGTAACATTAAAATATTTTCTTTGGTGTGCAATGAAAAGACCTGGATTTATTGAGCGTCATCACCTATGGACAGAAATCCAAAAATCAGCATCTGAAAAGATCGAGGCTGTTGTTAAAGAACAGGATCTACTGTTGATTCGTACTGCTTGGTCAGACCAGCATGGCATTGTTCGCAGCAAGTCGCTCTTACCGCAGACATTTTTAAGCGCCTTAGAAAACGGTATGCAAATCAGCACAGGGACATTCCTGTTTGATACTGGTGGTGCAATAGTATTTAACCCGTTTGTTCCTGGCGGTAGTTTAGATATGCCTTTGATGACAGGTGCGCCAAATCTTGTAGCTGTTCCTGACCCTGATACCTTCAAAATTCTGCCTTGGGCAAAACGTACTGGCTTTATTCTCTGTGACGAGTACTTTCAAAATGGTCAGGCAATGCCCTTTTCCAGTCGCAGTATTTTGCGCCAATCATTGGTAGAGTTACATCAAAGAGGATTAGAGCATATTGTCGGCTTAGAAGTTGAGTGGTATCTGGCAAAGTTAGAAGATCCGATGTTAGCGATCGCTAATGTTGGTACTTCTGGAAAACCTGGTGAACCTGCCAAAGTTAGCGCTGTAGAGCATAGCTTCCAATACCTTTTAGAATCACACAATCCAGAGATTCACGATTTGCTATGTGTTTTGGCAGAAAACTTAGTTGAAATGGGATTGCCTTTAAGGAGTGTAGAAAACGAAGGAGGTGTCGGTCAATTTGAATTTACCTTTGACCCGATTCCGGCATTGCAAGCTGCGGATACAATGATGATATTCCGAATGGCGACCAAGCAAATCTGCCGTCAACAAGGTTACATCGCCTCATTTATGTGTCGTCCAGGATTGCAAGGTTCTTCTTCCAATGGCTGGCATTTGCACCAATCCCTTGTAGACCGAACCACAGGCGAGAACGCATTCATGTCTGCAAACACGAAAACCCTAATGTCAGATTTAGGTAAACATTTCATTGGTGGTCTTCTTAAACACGCCAATGCCGCTTCTGTGTTCACAACCCCGACAATTAACGGCTACAAAAGATTTAGGCCTTATTCCCTAGCTCCTGACCGTGCCGGATGGGGATTGGAAAACCGAGGGGCAATG
>CAXUOL010000360.1:0-6904 GCA_964252435.1 uncultured Nostoc sp. | reverse complement strand
GGATGGATTAATAAAATTCAACAAGAAGTGGTTAAAGAAACTGAAATGCGTCCGAATGACGATGGTTTTGATGACCAAGTTGAATCGAAAATTAGGGAAGTAGTTCAGTATATTGAAGATTTAGTTCACGGTTTTGATTTTGGTAGCGTGATTATCGCTTATTGGCGTGGCTACCGATTGGATGATGATAATTTAAAAAATGCAGCAATGCGTTGGTTGCGGGGAGAATTTACTACTAAAGTTGAGGCGAAAGTAGCTTTAGGAGTGCGGGTAATTATTGATGATGATAGTTGGTATGACTACATCAAACTGTTTGCGAAATTTGTGGCTGAGATTGGCTATAAAGGACTGTTAATCTTAGTTGATGAAGCCGTACATTTATATCAAATATCTACTACCGTTACACGGGAAAAGAATTATAATCGACTCCTCGCAATGTTTAACGATACTATGCAGTGCAAAGCTGAACATCTTGGCATTGTCGTTGGTGGAACAACTAAATTTTTAGAAGACCCCAAACGAGGGCTTTTTGCAGACCAAGCTTGGCAAAGACGTACCAAAGAAAGTCGTTTTGTTGCCCAAGCTAATGTTCAAGAGCATTTAGGACCAGTGATTCGGCTAAATCCGTTGAGTGAAGCAGAAATATTGACGCTTCTGCAACGTTTAGCTGAGATTCATGCACTCAATTTTGGCTATGAACAGACTTTGACAAATCGTGAGTTGAAAGAGTTTGTGCAAGAAATTATTAATCGGTTGGGTGCAGAAGCATTACTGACACCAGGGGAAATTGTGCGAGATTTTATGAGTGTGCTGAATATTCTTCATCAAAATCCAGGAATTGCATTTGCTGAATTAATTCATGGCTCTAAATTTAAGCCTACTGCTATGGGTAAAGATGCAGATGTGGATGAAGATGGCGCAGCGGAATTTAGTTTGTGATTAATGATGAAGACACTGAACCAGAAGAACAAGCAGATTGAAATCTCATATTAAAAGCTTTTTGTTTGGGCAATATCTTTCTTTAATTAAATCATTTTGTGTTTAGTTTGTCTAATAAGCATTAGTAGCTTAGAGGATGTTTTAAAAGTTCTTTGGTCGGTAGCAAAACGTTTTAGATCCCCCTAAATCCCCCTTTTTAAGGGGGACTTTGATTCTGGTTCCCCCCTTTTTAAGCTATGCGTTATAAACATCTTTCTTAACATTTCGAGAGTATTCACTTACGTTTTTAGAACCCTGATTAGTTCGTTGTTTATTCTCAATAAAACCCTAGTTTTGGCGAGAATATTAAGCGCTAATTTGTCAAGTATGCCTAACACCTCAGTCTCTAAGGTGGTTATAAAATAAGGGTTTCAAGATTGTAAAGAAAGATGTGGGTAACGGATAGCTTTTTAAGGGGGGTTAGGGGGGATTTAGAAGTGCCTAAAATTACAGCCGACCTACTTTTAAAACATCCTCTTAATTCGATTTAGAAGACGAGCGATCGCCCCAACAAAATCATTCACAAGTACCTTCTGGAAACAACCGATTCAAGTCTAATAATGCATCTTCAAATCCAGGAAGCGTCACTGACTGATTCGGTAAATAAATCTGCTTGCTGAGATAGCTAAACTTACTTTGAGCATTTTGATATGGCTGGCTATGACGCTCAAGTTGACGAGCCGACAAATTCACAATCCAGTAATGAGAAATTCCGGCTTCTGCATACAAAGACAACTTGGTTGTTTGATCGTAATCTATGGTTTTATCCGAAATTTCAATTACTAACAAAATATCTTCGGGATACGGATGATGAGCGAGATAATCTTCATCTCTTCCTCTTGCAATGACAACATCCGGCTCAGGCTCACTCTGATTAGGAAGGGTGATAGGATCTTGTCCACGGATGACTGCTCGATCGCCTAATAGCCGATCTAATTGACGGCATAAGATAGAACTACAAACTGTATGAGGCGTTCCCTTGGCTGTCATTTGAATTAGTTCCCCTCGAATCAATTCAATATGATTGGCCTCTGTCAGAAATCCGAGTTCAATCAATCGATGGTATTCTGCGATCGTAAATCGCTTAGGTGTCACAGCATTCATGAGACATCCTTCCAATGGCACTGATTCCACTTTTACTTGTACACTAACAGAGATTAAACTGACTGCGTTGTTTACCGCCGCTGGCATCGCAATAACTTAAGCTGTTGGTTATACCAATTCTGTATAATAATGCGCCAAATTATATAAGGAACGAACCGCAAAGGCGCATTCGCGCAGCGTCTCGTAAGAGTTGGACACAAAGGAACAAAGAAAATTTGGCGCAGCCTCACAAAGAAATGGTATTGCTACAATTGAAGCATTCATAAGTAACCTTAAAGCTGTTGTTACTACAGTTTAAGTTGTGGTTATGAATATGAATTTTTGTAAGAAGTCTATTGCAAAGGAGTAGCGATCGCCTCAAATTGTTGCCAACAAAGGTATAATGCACGCGGTACGTGAAAACATCCTTTCCATTTGCCGCCTTTGAGGTTCAATAATACTTCTCCACGTCGATTGAGATAGCCAAACCATTCACCATACTCGGAATCAGCAAAGTGTGACCAGGTGTAATCGTGCATCTTTTGATACCATTCCCAACACACCTGACGCCCGGTTAGGCGATAGCCCATCGCTAATGCAACCAAAGACTCTAGGTGAACCCACCACAACTTTTGATCCCATTCCAATTGTTGTGGGGGATGACCATCTGCATCCATAAAGTAATACAACCCGCCGTACTCGTTATCCCAAGCAAAATTTAAGATATTTAGCACCACATCAACGGCTTGGTTAATAGTTTTGGTATCGTTTTGACGACGCGCGATGTCCATGATAAACCACATCGCTTCGATACCGTGACCTGGATTAATTAAGCGTCCCTCAAAACAATCTATGTGGGAACCGTCAGGGGCTACGTTTTCGTACATTAGCCCCCGTTCTTGGTCGAGAAAATCGGTCATCACTTCGCGGACTGTCTCGGCTAGGACATTCTCTAGTGTTTCCTTTGGTAGCAACCATTCCATTTCTAGAGTCAGGTTGGCTAAAATCATCGGTACAGCCAATGATTTCATCGGGCGTGTGCCGGGATAGGTTTTATTATATTTGCCCTTGGGGTTATCTTTGCGGCGTAATACGTTGTTATAAGCTTGTATAGCTACATCCTTTGCCCATTCTTCGCCGCCAGCGAGTGCATATTGACTAAATGCCATCGCCGCAAAGCAATCAGAAAATATATTGTAAGGGTGAACCAATGGTTTCCCTTCACGGGTGAGGGCAAAGTACCAGTTACCATCGCTATCTCTGCCATGTTGGGCGAGAAAATTAGCACCATTGCTGGCAATTTTCAGCCAATTTTCGCGCTTTTCTAGCTGGTTGTAAAGCATCGAAAAAGTCCACACCTGACGGTTTTGCAGCCAGATGAATTTGTCTGTATCATAAATTTTGCCTTCGCGATCAAGGCAGGTGAAATAGCCGCCTTGCTGCCAATCAAGAGAATATTTTTCCCAAAAGGGGAGTACGTCGTTGAGGAGGGCGTTTTTGTAAAGTTCAGCGTAGGCGTAGCCCGCCGGAGGCATCGCTTGAAAATTATACTCCATAAATTTCCTCCCCTTTTGTACCAAAACCAACAGCTTAACAGTTATCATATTTTGACTCGAACATGGAGCGTAGGCGTAGCCCGTCGTAGACATCGCGTCAGTCTTTTACAAGATTAAGTCAGCAGCAGGTATACTTCTATCTTGTATCTTGCAGCATTCTCAATAACTGTAGGGTAATTTTTTAGATATGAGGTTGTTATGAGTCAGATTGAACGAGTTGCGATCGTTGGAGGAAACCACGGTAATGAGTTAACAGGAGTACATTTAGTCAAAAAGTTTCAGCAATATCCTAATTTAATTAACAGGGCAAATTTTGAAACTCTGGCATTACTTGGTAATCTCAAAGCTATTGAAGAAGGCAAACGATACATTGATAAAGATTTGAATCGTTGCTTCACTAATCAAGGCTTACAAAATCCTCAACTCTCAAGTTATGAAGATACGCGGGCAAAAGCAATTCAACAGATATTGCAACCTCAAAATCAGCCCTTTGTGGATGTAATTGTTGATTTGCACAGCACAACTGCCAATATGGGGTTAACTCTGATTTTTTGTGATATGCAGCCTTTATTACTTCGATTAGGCGCTTATTTAAGTTCTATTGATCCTTTGGTGAAAGTCTGTATTAATCAGGAATCCAAAGCAAATGGTTTTCTCCGTTCTCTGTGCGAATTGGGTTTTGTTATAGAAGTTGGGGCTGTGGCTCAGAATATATTAAACGCCGAATTATTTCAAAAAACAGAACAGCTTATTTATGCGGTTTTAGACTATTTTGAAGGGTGCAACCAGGGGAATATTCCGCAGACAAGCAGCCAGCTTACACTTTATAAATACATTGGAACTGTCGATTATCCGAGAAGCGATCGCGGGGAAATTCAAGCCATGATTCACCCCCAGCTTCAGTTTAGGGATTATGAACCTTTGCATCCAGGCGATCCAATGTTTCTGACTTTTGAAGGAAAAGATATTTTCTATGAGGGAGCGTCTACTGTTTATCCTATTTTTATTAATGAAGCGGCTTACTACGAAAAAGGAATTGCGATGTATTTAAGTCAAAAGCAGGAAGAAATAGTTTAATTTGTTCATCGCCTTCGCCTCACTTTTATCTCTATTTTTATTCTCTAACACCCCTAAACTACAAATCCCAGAACTACATTTAAAGCTGTATGAATAAGTTCCCAGTACTCTGACTCTAGTACACCAACTAAACCCAAAATACGACTATGATCAACAGCACGAATTTGCCCAACATCAATAAAACGGTCTTGGTCTAGCCCATTATTTAGGGTTGCTTTTATATTGACAACATAGGGGGCTTGTTTACTTCCAGGGCGAAATGGTATGACGATTGTCAGTAATCCATACTGATTCATGATGTCATTTTGCACAATCAAACAAGCACGGATTTTTTTTGCTTCAGCCCCCACTGTTGGATCGAGATCCACCCAACGTATTTCTCCTCGCCGATAAGTTAAATTACTCCCTGGCATTTATGCCATCTCCTGCAACGCCGTCCCAAGCAGCAATTTCAGCTTGATACTCTGCATTTTCAACATCCTGCTTTAGCGCTGTAATCATTTCTGCTGCTAAAACTCGGCGGCGGTGTTCTGCCAGCAGTGTATTGATGTATGCACTACGGTTTCCCTGTGCATACTGATCTACAAATTGCAGAATGTCTTCTTCTAAGGTAATTGTGACTTTGAGCATCTATAATTAATTTTTAGTATTACTATTTAGTATGACTTTATCATCATACTAAAACTTACTAAACTTATACACCTGGCCTATATAGACAAATTACAGTAAAGCGTAGACACATATTCCCTTGTAGTCAGACATCGCTTTAGTCGATTTATTTATAGCGGTTCCCATTCAGATGCGGTACAATCTTATATCGCGGGGTGTAGGGGCACTGCCCAGTGGTGTAAACTTAACGTAAAAACCAGTCTAGAACAAGCTTTTAGATATTGTCTCGTTTGTAGCCCGCGGCGGGAAACGAGGTTTCAAACGCTATCCCAAGCAGCAATTTCAGCTTGATACTCTGGATCTTTAGCATCTTGCTTGAGGGCTGCAATTATTTCTGTTGCTAAAATTTGGTGGCGGTGTTCTGCCAGCAGTGTATTAATGTATGCACTTAAATATAGTATGTAGTATTTGCCATTCGGCTAAACTTCATTATTATATCTTGTAAGAGCCTATTCTAATTCAGAATTCTGACTCCTGAATTCAGAATTCTGTTGTATCAACCTTCCGCCCGCAATAACCAAAAGCCGCTATAAGTCATACCAGAATCATCGGGTTGAACTAACAAAAAATGCAATCCTCGGCTTTGCTGCTTGCGTTGTTCAAATGCTTGGGCTGCTGTTGTAACTTCTGGATCTTCAAATGTGGCAACAATCCACCTATCCACCAAGCTAGCTTCTAATATTAAGCCATCTGGTGCGCCAGAAATGTAGTTCAAGCTTACGGGACGGGCTTGCTGTAACCACCGTGCTAGGTGCATTGATTGCCGTCCACCATAAATTACTACACCAGGAACAGGAACTGTTGATGCTAAACCCAAATTGATGGGTTTGCGATGTTCTGGGAGGTGCAAAATGGGAATGGGGCGATCGCTAAATCTCGTTTCTACATCACTAGCAGCTAGAGTCGCAAAACGCCATTGTTCTCCCCAGAGGTTTTCTGGTAATGGTGCCGGGGGTGGTTTATCCAACGTTAAGGGATATTGCTTTTCTTGTAACCACTGCTTTAACGCCAAGGTGTGGCGGGTAGGTTCGACATTAATACTTAAATTGCGTCCAGCCGCCTCAATTAAGCTGAGAGACTGAGGACGAAACACCTGAATTACATCTGGTAATTTTTCACCAGCAGCAAATTCGAGTTGAGTTGCAACCCAATTAGAATTTGCTGCTGACTGGAGACAGGCGGCTTCATAATGAAAGCTGCGAGTTGCATCACAAATCAACAACTCCCATAAAATTTGTCCAGACGCATCTTGTGAGGGACGACGATAAAAATCAATCTGCCAAATTTTCATAAGTGGGGAGTGGGGAGTGGGGAGTTGAGGGAAATGGAGGAAAGTTAAAACTGAAAGTTTCAAGCTCAAAGGCTCAAGGTTCAAGCTCAAAGGCTCAAGGTTCAAGCTCAAAGGCTTAACTTCCAGTGTCAAAAAGCCTGAATCCATTCTTTGACTGAATATTCAGTCCAGATGCCATTTTTCCAGTAAGGATCGTTTTCAATTAACTGGCGTACAGTGGCTTCGTCTTCGGCTTCGTAAATCCCAAAAA
>CAXUOL010000359.1:4168-6923 GCA_964252435.1 uncultured Nostoc sp. | reverse complement strand
TTTTACGAGCCAGTACAGCAGTAGTTGGTAAGCAAGAATTAACAGAACAAGATGTTTTAGGAATACTTCAAGCAGGCTTAGACGGCGTGCTGCAACGTGGTAAAGCGCAACTAGGAGACAAAACAATGGTGGATGTGCTGTCTCCGGCTGTAGCCGCTTTTGGGCAAGCTGTAAAAGAAAGTAAGGGAACGCTGGAAGCTATGCAACAGGCTGTAGTAGCAGCCCACAAAGGGTTGCAGGAAACTATACCGATGCAGGCGAAAAAGGGACGGGCTAGTTATTTGGGGGAGAGGAGTATCGGACATCAAGATCCAGGAGGGACTTCTGCTTATTTGATGTTGAAAAGTTTGTTAGCGGTGTTGGAAAGTTCTGGGGAATAACCTGGCTGTATCAAAGGGATAAATGGCTTACTACAAACGTTTCCACAAGCTAGTTTGAGTATTTATTTTAGGCGATCGCGGCTATCTTCATGAAGACTGTCCAAGATAACTAGACAACCTTATACATTTCAACAAACTCTCTTGCGCGGCTTTTGCAGCTCAGAAGTTTGGAGAATCAGAATTACTCTTCATGAGGGATTGGGATCACCCACTTCGTCGTAGACATCGCCTAAAAATTCCAACTTATCTAATTATCTGATTCACAACAGATGCACTCTGAATACGCCATTTACCTCGTTGTCGAATCAAATCATACCGAACTCGCAAATTATCGTTAGCAGAGTTTTTATACTGACCATTTTCATATAACTGCGTCGCTTCCTTCACTGTAGCTACGACTGCGGCACGATCTGCAAATAATTCAATTTTCTCTACAGATTCTACCTTCAGACTATGCTCGTACTTGCGATAACGGTTGTCTGACCTATCCTGTTGAGCAATCAGCCGCCATTGAGACAAAGCTGAACCAGTTAAAATCTGCTCTAAGTTATTAATCTCATGATTCGGCCCTAAAGCTTCGGCTTTAGTAGATAGCCAATTGCGAATGATTTCCTCTGCCGCTGCATCTGTTAAAGGGCCATCTAGTCCTAGTGGTTTACTATTTGGAGGGGGAATAGATATTGGTGGTTGATTTATTTGTACAAACAACTGTGAAATAGGTACAGATCGTGTAGGAAAAAACAGATTTTTTAACCATCCAAAAGTTGTTGTGGCTAATACCCAGAAAACTAATAGACTCACCAAAGAAATAAACACTCTCCATACCAGCCGTGTTTTCCCTTCGATGGTGTTAGCAAAAGTTCGCCGCCGCCGAGGACGACGAGAATGGGGACGATTATCCGGTACACGCTCCCGGATAGCAGATGGAGTAGGTTTTCTCCGCCGACGCTTTTGGTTATGAGCAGGTGTAGCACTTTTAGCTGAACCGTTCAAATGCTCCTTTGTGCCTCTGCTCGTCCGTTCAGCAGCAGGAACCTCTGATTTTACGCTTCCAGATGAATTCCACATAGGAGGTGAGAAGTTTGAATATTCTGGTGTTTCTGGCAAATCTAGGTCAGGTGTTCTGCTGTGGTTAAATTGCTTTGGAGTCCTAGTTGAATTTTTAGGAAAAGGCGAATTATTTGTCTGCGGCTGGGGAAATTTTTGGGGGTTAATTACAGCCCACTCATTAGTTGTTTCTGCATCCGTTGGCAGTGCTTCTAAATAAGCTTGTACCTGTTGGTTAGCAAAGTAATCTTTTAGAAAAGCTTGCTGGTTTGCTAAATCTCGAAAATGGGGAAATACTTCGTGTTGCAACCACTGTTCTGCATATAGACATAGCCCTGGTAACAAATCTGGAGAGTCTTGAGATTTTTCTCTAATAAAAGCTAAAGCTTCGTACTCCTGACTAAGTTCTAAAACACGAGTTGCTTCTTCAGTTTGTCCCAAGAGTAATGCACATAGCGACTGTTCTAAATGTACATCTTGGCGCTTGCCCAGACGTATGAGCATTTGCCTTGCTTGACGAATTAAAGCAGGTTGCCGTTGAGCAAATCCCCGCGCTATCAAGGCATAAACAGCTAAGTAAGTGGCAACAGCAGAAGGACGTTTGCTTTGGGCTTCAAATAACTTGTGCTGCTCGGCGACTGTTAAATGGTTGCGTAACTGCTGGATAAATCGCAGAAAGTCATCTATATTTAAACCAGAGTCATCATTGTTTGTGCCATCAATCCCGCCACGATCTTCTAAGAGGTTTTGCAATAATTCCAAACCTTGGCTTCGTTCGGCAGTCTTTTCTTGAGGTAGTGCCAGCAACTCCAAAATTCGATATGGTCGCAATTTATAAAGATCCGCCTGAATTTCTGCCTGGACACTGGCGAATAACCCTTCGCGTACTAGTAGTTCTTGACCAGTTTCTAGAGATATAGCGGCATTTTCATAGTGACCTTGTTGCCATTGTTCGCGACCTAATTCTAGACAAGCAAGGGCGACAGTGAGAACAACATCTGGATGTTCAGCACTTTCATGTATTTCTTCGTCTGCTAAATTATTGCTCTTTCTTACACTTGTAGCACCATTTTTATTTACCAGGTACGGACGACCTAGTTTTAGTACAAGTTCGTATTCCCCCAACTCTTGCAAAATTAATAAAGCGCCCACTAATTCGTCTTGGGTAATTTCAATACCCAGACTTTGGGTATCACTACCCCTTTTGGTGCTTTCTGGACGATTTTCCAGTGCTACTGCGGCAGCAGCAAGGTTATCAGGGTCATAGGCGTGAGCAAGATAGAGATGATCGTAGGTACTGCGTTGTTTTGGATCTGATAAAACCACGT
>CAXUOL010000359.1:0-4068 GCA_964252435.1 uncultured Nostoc sp. | reverse complement strand
GCAAGATAGAGATGATCGTAGGTACTGCGTTGTTTTGGATCTGATAAAACCACGTAAGCTTCTTCTATGAGTTTTTTACGAGAAGAAATTGCTGCCTGAGAATACTCACGTCGCGGCAATTGTACAATGCGATCGCTGTATGCCTGCCGCAATTGTTCATCACTTGCCGCTAACGGTAGTCCTAAAATTCGGTAGTAATCTAGCGGAATTCGCACAGCCTACTTCCCCTGCACCGTGATCAACATAATTCACCTAGAGCGTTCCAGGCCTGTAAAACCGTGCCATAAAAATGCCGTATAGAATTTACTCTACAAGTGTATATTGCAACAACTTGTTTTGTACCTTCCCGAAATTTTGAGTCACATTTTAGTACTAATTTTTTGCTTTCGCCTAGAAAGCCTCAATTGTTTGTTTTAATTCTTAGTATTTTTGTTTAACACAACTATTATCAGCCTTCGATACCACAAACCACAACTACCGCTTTTAATCACGGCATACATAATTGTTGTGGCTGGAAGAATCTATTGATGATTGCTTTTTTTGGGACTTTCCCACTATGCAGTAACAAAAATACCACTATTGGGGATTTACCCTGATAACAGGAGAAAAAGATCATATCATAATTTACTCTTCATTACAATTACCTATTTGGGTATTATAGATTTTTGCCTCTTTTTTTTTAAATTGTTAATGGATATGCAGAAAGCAGTCTATCTTGATTGCTAGTCTGTGAAGGGGAATATTCAGGAGTGCTGAGTTCTGAGTAAGAAGTAATGAGTAAGATGTAGTACTTGTGAATCTTTTCCTAAGTACTCACTACTCGTAACTGATTTGATGCCTCCTAATCGGTCTAATTTTACTTTTTACTCAGCACGGGCTAAACGCCCCGCTGACGCTAACGGTACTCAGCACTGTTTTGGTGAGAGAGAAAACCTAAAGCGGCAGATATTGCAGTTAGAGTCAAATCCTCACGGGGTATGAGCTGAAAAATTAAAAATCAAAAATTAAAAATTCAGCTATTCCCTAAGACCCTTTTTTGGTGCATAAATAAAGTTTGATTGTTGAGTCTTACAAACGCTAGCCTGTTAAAAGCTGAGGTGTTATCAGACCAACTTATAAGGGGTAGATTGAAAACCCTGCGGCTTTAGCCCAGGGATGAAAACCACGGCGCAGGTTAAAACCCTGCCGTGATGCTTGGTTTTGGCAGTTTAGATATCAATTTTCTGACCAAATCAGACATCGGGATACCCTGCCTTTCAGCCTCCTGTTTTAATTGCTCAAACTCATAGTCAGACATCCGAACTCTGAGCATTTTACCCCTTATCATATTGCTACGCTTGTTGCTACAATCTCACTATAGAGTACAGGCTGAAAAACCGCTAGCACGCGACAATGAAAACTCTGGGGTGACCCCAAGCGACTGGCTAGTAAAGTAGTAATGCTTGGAGGGTAGGGAAAGTCCTCCTAAAAAACCCAGTCGCTACCTAACACGTTGCGCGTGAACCTAGAAAAAACAACTTAAAACAACAACGTACCGTGGGGCACACGGGAACGTGGGGAAAGGTAGAAAACGGCTTTTTAAGGCACTACCAAAAAGTACTCGAAAGCTTGGGGACAGATGCCCTCTAGGTCTTTCGTAAACTGGCTCGATACTTGGTCACTCTACGCGACGGGTATTTGGTTTAGATACTGCCTGCACAAGTCGGCGACGAACTGTAGGATACGAAGGTTTACGGCTTGCTGAATGAACCAAGAATCCCCTGGTTTTTAGTGGGAATGAGCTTTAGCGTTATTCACACAACCAGGGGAGTGTCAATTAAGACCGTAATTTTAAGTTGTACAACAGGGATACTCAAAAATAATGGTTCAAGAGCGTACTGTACCCACTTTTAATCCTGCTACTACGCAAATTACAAAAGAAGAAGGGTTACGGTTATATGAGGACATGGTTTTAGGGCGCTTGTTTGAAGACAAGTGTGCTGAAATGTACTACAGGGGCAAAATGTTTGGTTTTGTCCATTTGTACAACGGTCAAGAAGCCGTTTGTAGTGGTGTTGTGCAGTCAATGCGACCGGGTGAAGATTTCGTTTGTAGTACCTACCGCGACCACGTTCATGCTCTGAGTGCGGGTGTACCAGCAAAAGAGGTAATGGCAGAATTATTTGGTAAAGCCACAGGTTGTAGCAAAGGGCGTGGTGGTTCCATGCACATGTTTTCTGCCGAACATCGCTTGCTCGGTGGCTATGCTTTTGTGGCTGAAGGAATTCCTGTAGCAGCTGGGGCGGCTTTTCAAACCAAATACCGCCGCGAAGTGCTGGGAGATAAAAATGCTGACCAAGTTACAGCTTGCTTTTTTGGCGACGGTGCAGCTAATAACGGTCAGTTTTTTGAGACACTAAATATGGCAGCCCTATGGAAACTGCCAATTATTTTTGTAGTCGAAAATAATAAGTGGGCCATTGGGATGTCTCACGAACGAGCCACTTCCCAGCCAGAAATTTATAAAAAAGCTAGTGTATTTAACATGGTAGGTGTGGAAGTAGATGGTATGGATGTACTAGCAGTGCGAGCCGTGGCTCAAGAAGCTGTAGCCCGTGCCCGTGCAGGCGAAGGTCCAACATTAATTGAGGCGCTTACCTACCGATTCCGGGGTCACTCCTTGGCTGACCCAGATGAAATGCGAAGCAAAGCTGAGAAAGAATTTTGGTTCGCCCGTGACCCAATTAAGAAGTTGGCAGCTTATTTGCTGGAGCAAAATCTGGCGGATGAGGGAGAAATCAAAGTTATTGACCGTAAAATTCAGGATGTAATCGACGAAGCCGTTAAGTTCGCCGAAAGCAGTCCTGAGCCAGACCCCAGCGAGTTATATCGTTTTGTGTTTGCAGAAGATGAGTAATAAAGTTAGGAGTTAGGAGTTAAAAGTTAGGAATTCAGAACTCCTAACTTACAACTCCTGCCAGCAAGACCCTGTCGGCCAACTCTTACAATTGGAGTTAACAATTCACAACTCCTAACTCACAACTCCTAACTCCTAACTATCCCTACACCCCAAAACTAAAATTTGTGTTTAGCATTGCAGTTCAACAGCAACAGTACAAGACCTACATTCTTTCGGACGAAGCCGCTGGTTCTCAATTGGAAGTCGTACCCGAACGCGGCGGTATCATCACCCGTTGGCGCATTCAAGGGCAAGAAATTTTCTACCTGGATACTGAACGCTTTACTCATCCTGAGTTGAGTGTCAGAGGTGGGAATCCAATTTTGTTTCCTATTTGTGGCAATCTACCAGATAATAGTTACACTCATAACGGTCGAAAATATACTCTCAAGCAACACGGTTTTGCTCGTGAATTGCCGTGGTCAGTAACAGAACAAAAAACTAAAGATCAAGCTAGCCTCACTGTCGTTCTGAATAGCAATGACCAAACCAAGGCTGTTTATCCTTTTGATTTTCAGCTGGCTTTCACCTACGAACTTCAAGGTAATACTCTAGAAGTCCGCCAGCAGTATAAAAACTTATCATCCACACCAATGCCCTTTTCGGCTGGTTTCCATCCCTACTTTCTGTGTGGTGATAAAACTCAGTTAGAGCTTGAAATTCCCTCTAAGCAATATCAAGATAATCAAACTAAGGAAATTCACTCTTTTGACGGCAATTTTGACTTTAGCCGTGATGAAATTGATTTTGCCTTTGGACAGCTAACGAGTCAATCGGCCACTGCGATAGATCGCAGGCGGAAGTTAAAACTCACGTTGGATTATGATGATTTCTCTACCTACCTGGTATTTTGGACAGTCAAAGGCAAAGAATTTTACTGTCTAGAACCGTGGAGTGCCACTCGTAACTCTCTAAATACTGGTGATAAGCTGACTGTGTTAGCACCAGGAGCTAGCCACACAGCATCTGTAAGGTTCACTGCCAATTTTTTCTAAACCTCTTTACAAATCTACAGATATATATGCTATGATTGCAAAGTTGCGAAATGCAGCTAAAGGGTCGCTAACTCAACGGTAGAGTACTCGGCTTTTAACCGATTAGTTCCGGGTTCGAATCCCGGGCGACCCATA
>CAXUOL010000358.1:5054-6969 GCA_964252435.1 uncultured Nostoc sp. | reverse complement strand
GGAGTTAGGAGTTTGGAGTTAGGAGTTTGGAGTTAGGAGTTTGGAGTTTGGAGTTAGGGGAGATGAGCTTAAATCGCGGCAATGATTTTGCTAATGGCACAATTGAATGGTGTGAGTTCGACTTGACGAGTGCCTTCATGTCCATAAGTCAAACTCACGCTTAGATAACTATCTGGCTTGTAGGGCAAACGTTCCGCCCATTCAACTGCCACTATTCCTGGTATGACTTCAACACCTTCCCAGTAACTTTCTAAATTTAGGGTTGCAACTTCTTGCGGTTCTAAGCGATATAAATCCAGATGGTAAAGGGGAAAGCGCCCTTCCGTGTACTCATTAATCAGCGTGAAAGTGGGACTGACAATGGGTTCAGCAATTCCTAAACCTTTACCAATGCCTTGAACTAAAGTAGTTTTACCAGCGCCTAAATCACCTTCTAGTAAAATTACACTACCAGGTGTCAGGAATTCGCCAAGAGTAATACCTAAACGCAGCGTCGCTTCTGTCTCTGCAAGAAAAATTTTCATAATTAGTCATTAGTCATTAGTCCTTTGTTTATACTAGTTCCCGGTGCGATGAATTTCTTCTTCTGAGCCTTCTAGGATGAGCAAACAACAACTCTGCTGGAGGCGATCGCTCTAAGCTACTACCATCTTGTTTTCGCTGGGCGTTTCTTGGTGGAGATTGGATATCTGTCACACTGCCAACTAGGTTGAATAATAAAGTAGACCGGCAGGCATTGACTACTCCCAAAGATTTGCTTGCTTCAGGATTCTCAAATTGCTTATGTAGCACCGCAAAATGAAATTGAGCAAGCTATTACTACAGTTTGGCAAGAAGTACTAAACCTAGAAAAAATAGGTGTAAATAATAAGTTAAAGGAATCAGAAGAATCTAATGTATGGTTAATGAAACAGCTGAGAACCTGAATCATATAATTGTTATCAATAGCGGTGCGTTTCATTTTTTGACAGAGACTACGTTTATAGGTCTGTTCGCGGTTAAGAGCATTAAGAGCAATACGTAGTAAAAAAGTAAAATTTCTCGGACTGTGGAAAGAGCGAATACGGCAAGCATCTGCTCTTTCAGAGCCGCTACGCGAACGGAAAAAGTACAAGTAGTACTCATGATGACTAACTCTTGTGGGGATTCAAATTACAAAACTGTAATTTAGAAAATAAGAAAGCTGTAATTTTGAGGTAGCTCAATTAGAAATATGAACACCCTAGCTTTTGAAGGTTGATTTTTATGAATATCCGTCGATTCTTAGCCGTAGCAGCGATTCCTTTTTTGATTGGTACATTTGGTTTTGTTGCACCCAATCAGGCAAATGCCGCTAATCCATCTCATCGAAACGCAGAGATTTCACAACAACCCAACAAACCAGAAATATCTGATGAAAAACCACAAATCAGACATTTTAAACCCCGTACACATCAGAAAAAGCGTACTCCCCAACGTCCTCAACCTCATAATCACGAAGCAGTTCAGAACCGGATAGAACGCAATAACCGTTAATTGATGCACCCTTGCATTTCGCCTCGCCCTCAGCGGCGATCTCGTCAAAGTATTGTTGTTTCTAAATTACAGTTTTGTAATTTAGAAACAGGCAGACTGTTATTTTGAGAAGACTTAATTAGAAATATAAACCTTTGGAGATTTAATGATGAATATTCGTAGAGTACTAGTAGCGACAGCGATTCCTGTTTTGGTTGGCACATTTGGTTTTCTTTCACTCAATCAAGCAAATGCTGCTAATCAATTCGATCGAATTGCACAGGCGCAACAACCGCCCAACCAACCATCAAACGAACAGCCGCGCCCACCCAGACCTGATTTTGCAACCGCAGCGACAAAATTAGGAGTTACAGAAGCCCAGTTAAAGGATGCATTGGGAGTTCCTGCCAATCCGCCAAAT